>DATIKA010000194.1:0-10304 GCA_035478055.1 Candidatus Limnocylindrales bacterium
CCCTGAATAAACATGCTAATTTGGAGCAAGCTGCTGCCGATGCCTTAACCGATCCGCGCTATAAAAAACAATACCATCCTTATGGTTTGCCAAAGGTTGATTCTGCACTTGGTATGTTTGATTGTATTACTGCCCCCTGCATGACGCAATGTGCGGTTACCCAGGATATTCCCGGATATATCGATCTGCTTGCCAGGGGGGAATACGACAAGGCATTGAAAGTAATCCTTTCCCGCAACCCCTTGCCGGCAATAACCGGTTACATGTGCACCCATCTTTGTGAAACCCGCTGCACCCGTAACAATTATGATGAACCGGTGGCTATCCGGGCTTTAAAACGCTTTGCTGACTGTGCGGGGTCGGTTGCGTTACCGGTCCGAGAACTATCTGACCGAAAAGTAGCTGTGATTGGCGGCGGGCCGGCTGGTTTAGCCGCTGCCTACTATCTGGCTTTAAACGGCATCCGGGTGACCATTTACGAAGCCAAAAAAAGAGCAGGAGGCATGCTGGCTATCGCTCCGGCATTCAGGATTCCTTCGTTCGCTGCGCAAAAAGATATTGATCGCATCATGGCGATGGGCGTTGAAATCAAGCTTTCTCATCCGATCACCCTGCCCCCGGAAGAACTTTTAAATAAAGGTTTTGACGCAGTTTACATCGCTTCCGGTTTTCCCAAAGACGCTCCGTTGAGCATTGAAGGAGTTGAAGCAAAGGGGGTGATTAGCGCGTTGGAATTGCTGGAGCAGGTGGCACATGGCGAAAGGCCGAACCTGGGCACAAAAGTATTGGTGATCGGTGGCGGCAACACCGCGATTGACGCAGCCCGGTCGGCGCGCCGCCTTACCGGAGAGCCGGCGACCATCGTATACCGGCGCACAGAAAAAGAAATGCCGGCGTTAAAGGAAGAACGGGAAATGTTTTTTAGTGAGGGCAATATTCTGGAGGAGCTCGTTTCACCTATACGGGTTATAACGAAGAATAACAGTGTTTTTGGGCTGGAATGTGTTAAGAACAGGTTGGCAGAACCCGATGCCGATGGTCGTAGAAAACCGGTTGCGCTTAAAGGCAGCGAATTTATCCTTGAAGCTGATTCCATTGTGGTTGCTATCGGTCAACAAGCAGACATTGCCATGTTCGATGGCAGTGCAGTCCGATTGCACAGCGAAGGCATGATTATGGCTAGTCCGCAATCAGGCCAGACCGATTGTCACTCAGTCTATGCTGGGGGAGACGCGGTGCGCGGACCGGCCACAATTATTCAGGCTTGCGCAGACGGGAGGTTGGCGGCTGAGTCTATTTGTACAAAGTTTGGTCTAAACTTTGAGATGTTCGATGCGCCGGTAAATGCGTTTTCCGAGAAAGAAATGTTCGACTTGAAACGCAGGCGAGCCAGAAAAGAGGTTCGACACAGTCCGGAGATGCTAATCGACAATCAAAATATGAATGATCAACTAGTTGAGCAAACATATACGAAAAATACAGCGCTTAAAGAATCGACCCGCTGCCTGCAATGTGCGGTTTTTTGTGATAAATGCGTTGAGGTTTGCCCCAACCGGGCCAATTACACTATTATGGTTCCACCAACGAATCTCAAGTTGCCTTATATTTCCTGCGGCAACGGCCTAGCAACAGTGGTGGAAGGAGAAGAACTATTCCATGTTCAGCAGACAAGGCAAATTATTCACCTGGACGACTTCTGTAACGAATGTGGAAACTGCACTGTATTTTGCGTTCACCAGGGTAAGCCGTACCGGGATAAACCGCGGTTCTTTTTAAACAAGTGCGATTTTGAGCGGGAAGAAAACAACGCATTTCATATCAACGGAAACAAGATATTTCGTCGGGAAGGGAACCGGGAATCGATCCTCACAATGGATCTTGGAACGATGACATTTGAAAATGAACATGTTCGTTTACGCCTCTCCCACAACTATGAGATCAGCGAAGTAGTTTTAAAAAGTGACTTTAGCGGAAGTTTATCCGTTAAGGAGGTTGTCGAAACCGCTCTGATCTATCATGGTGTTATCGAATTGCCGCCTTTTGTTCCATAATGCCATTGACCATACAATATTTTTCAAGTGCAGTTGACAAAGATCAATTGGCAATGCTGTGCTGGCCCGATGATGACACAAATAAAAAAAACAAAAAGGAGAAATTAAAATGAGAAGCTTTTTAGGACGCGATATTCTTTCGTTGAAGGATTTTGAACGCCATGAATACACGCATATTTTCCAGGTTGCTGAAGAACTGGAACCGTATGCACGGGACAGGCGTAATGGAGATTTGCTGAAACACAAAACATTGGTAACCGCATTTTACCAGCCGAGCACGCGCACACGCCTCAGTACAGAAGCCGCCATGCATCGCCTGGGCGGTCATGTAACCGGTTTTGCCGACCCTAAGATGACACGGGCCGGAGACTTTTACCAGGAATCGATCAAAGATACCGTTTGCATGCTCGAATACTACGGCGATGTAATTGCTATGCGGCACTTTCAACAAGGTGCTCCGCACGAAGCAGCCAAGTGGGCGAGTGTGCCAATTATTAACTGCGGAGATGGGTGGGGTGAACATCCGACGCAAGTGTTGATCGATATGTTTACGATATGGCGTGAATTAGGTACCTTAGACGGCCTGAATTTCTTGCTGGTTGGCGATATGCGCATGCGCACAATGCACTCCATCGGATACGCCATGTCAAAATTTGATATCGAGGCAACATTTGTTTCGCCGCCGGACATGTCTATGACCGAAGAGTTTAAAGAAGAACTGAGTGGCTTCAATTTGCGCTTTAAAGAAGCCGGGTCTACTGAGGAAGCCATTGCTGATGCCGACGTGATCTATATGGAACCTGTGGTACAGGCCGACTACACTCAATCACGTGTGGAAGCAGAACAGGGTTATGGGTTAACCCCGCCGCAGTATCGGGTAACAAGAGAAATGCTGCGCGCTAAGGCCAAATCACACGCCATTATTTTACACTCGCTGCCGCGCATGGATGAACTGCCTGTTGACGTAGACAATACGAAACATGCACGTTATTGGGTCGAAGCCTACAATGGTGTGCTTATCCGGATGGCCCTTCTCTCTTTAATTCTCGGCGCAGTCGAGTAAATCGATCACGGTCATCAGGCGTATCCTTAAAATAACGGTACTATTTAACGGAAAATACTAGTATTGACGCAAACGTTTCGCTTATTGTTGTACGTTTGGCGTTTCCGGTTCAAGCAATGTTGAGTGAATATATTTAGAAGCCAGGAGGGAAGGATGATGCAAACATTTTTACGCGGTCGGGATATGATTACGACTCAGGAATGGACTAAAGATGAGATCGATACAATTATGGATGTGGCTTTTAAGCTAAAACGTGAGCGGACCTTAGGTCAACCCCACGCTTATTTACGCGACAAAGTGCTGGCAATGCTTTTTTTCTTCAGCAGCACCCGTACTCGAGCCAGCTTCGAAGCGGGTATGGCTCAGCTTGGAGGTCACGCCCAGTTTATTGAAAGCACCACTACTCAAATCTCCCACGGAGATACTGCCAAAGAGATCGGTGAAATTCTCGGGCGTTATAACGATGGTATTGCTATCCGCCAGGTGGATTGGGATTCCGGCAACAAATACATCCGTGAAGTGGCAAAGGCATCAAGGGTGCCGGTGTTTAACATGCAGTGTGATATCTACCACCCATTCCAGGTTTTAGCTGACCTGATGACCATTATCGAAAAAAAAGGTGACCCACGTGGCTTGACTATTAATGTAAGCTATGCCTATGCCAGCAGTTATCAAAAGCCGATCAGCGTGCCGCAAAGCCTTATTTTACTGATGACTCGATATGGTATGAACGTGCGCCTGACCCATCCGCCGGAATTTAAACTGATGCCCGAGATAGTTGAACAGGCTCGGAAAAATGCGCGGCGGCACGGTGGTTCTTTTGAACTACTTGACGATTTTGACGCCGGGTTTAAAGGTGCTGATGTAGTTTATCCCAAGAGCTGGGGCTGTATGTTGACAACGTCAGATCAGCAAAGTTCATCCGAAATCGGCAAGAAATATACTGATTGGATCGCTGATGAACGCCGCATGGCTTTGGCCAACACAAATGCTATTTACATGCATTGCCTGCCCGCTGATCGCAATATTGAAGTAACCGATGCGGTCGTTGACGGTCCCCAAAGTGTGGTTTATGATGAAGCGGAGAACCGCCTGCACGTGCAAAAGTCCGTGATGGCCCTGACAATGTAGCCACCGGCAGCATTTGTACGCCCGGCTAACCCACGTTGCAATGTAAGTGATCGCGAGTAACAAATTTCCGACCCTGGGAAGTTACGCTCGCTGATTTGCACGACAGTTTAATGAACTTGGCTTTATGCGGTATTTTGTAACATTTGCGTTTTTCATTAAACATGCGAGGTGCTGGATGGTGACCAAAAGAGTTGCTGTTGTCGCTATTGGGGGCAATTCGTTGATCAAGGATAAGTACCATCAGACTGTACCGGATCAGTACGGTGCGATCGGCGAAACCTGTGATCAAATTGCCGCTATGATCAAGGAAGGGTGGGACGTTGTTATTACCCACGGCAATGGGCCGCAGGTGGGTTTTATTTTGCGCCGCTCAGAGCTGGCCGCACATGAGTTGCATGAAGTGCCCTTGGATGTCTGCGTTGCTGACACGCAGGGGGCCATCGGTTATGCTTTACAGCAAAACCTGTATAACGACTTCCGGCAATTGAATATCAACAAGGCAGTCGCAACAGTGGTGACCCAGGTAGAGGTTAAAGCGAATGATCCGGCGTTTCAAACCCCCAACAAGCCTATTGGCTCTTTTATGGACGCAGAAGAAGCCAAGCGGCGAACCGATGAAGGTTGGAATGTTTTCGAGGATGCGGGCCGGGGATGGCGTCGGGTAGTAGCGTCACCTGTGCCGTTGCGAATTATTGAAACGCCGGTTATTCAACAACTGATTGATGCCGGCGTCGTAGTCATTGCCGTTGGCGGCGGCGGGATTCCCGCAGTTACCGATAATACGGGCAATCTGACCGGTGTTGCTGCTGTCATTGATAAAGATCACGCTTCCGCATTATTAGCCAAAGTAATTGGCGCCGATGTATTTATTGTAAGCACTACGGTAGAGAAGGTGGCCCTCAATTTTGGCAAACCAGAACAGGAATGGCTGCAGCAAATAACTTTGGTTCAGGCTAAAAGATACCTCTCCGAAGGGATACATTTTGGCAAAGGCAGCATGGAACCAAAAATCGAGGCAGCGGTCAGCTTCATCGAAAGCGGTGGTGAAAGGGCCATCATCACAAACCCTGAGAACATCACGCGGGCCTTGAGCGGCTTGACCGGAACGCATATCACTCGTTAGTTTTCATGACGAAGTTGCCAATAACCAACACCACAGCGACAGCATGTTCATTGTGCTACATCGCCTGGCCGGGCATTCCCGATAGTTTTGCTGTAACGTTACTCGTTCTGCATGAGCCGCTTGCATCTTTCCCTAACCATATGTGGCAAATACGGTGAGGAGGTCGCGCGTGAGTCAAGAAACATTTCTGGTGATGCGTAATATTACAAAAATGTTTCCCGGAATTGTGGCCAACGACCAGGTAGAATTTCTGGCTCATGCCGGTGAAATTCATGCTTTGCTTGGAGAAAATGGTGCGGGAAAGAGCACTTTGATGAATATCCTGACTGGTCTTTACCGCCCGGACGAGGGGGAAGTATATATTCAGGGACAACTGGTTAACTTCCACTCCCCGAGGGAAGCTGTTGATGCCGGGATTGGCATGGTCCACCAAAATTTCCGACTGGTGGAATCCTTAACGGTAACCGGTAATATTACACTGGGTGCCAAAAACGAAGGCTTTTGGTGGCGTCCCAGGATCGCAGCAAAAAAGGTTGCCGCGTTATCCAAAGAATATGGGATGGATGTTGACCCCGAAGCCAAAGTATGGCAATTATCGGTAGGAGAGCAACAGCGGGTTGAGATTATGAAAATGCTTTATCGCGGAGCACAAATTTTAATCCTGGATGAACCGACGGCAGTATTGACGCCGCAAGAGGTAAAAGAACTGTTTTCCAGCTTGCGGAAGCTGGCAGACTCTGGCAAGACGGTGATTTTTATCACTCATAAGTTACATGAAGTGATGGCATTTGCAGACCGCATAACCGTTCTTCGTGGCGGTCGTTCAATTGCTGTGATCAAAAAAGAAGAAACAGATATTAAAGAACTCGCTCATCTGATGGTTGGCAAAGAAATATCGCATCTGGTAAACAAGACTGCTGCTGATCCTGGCGAAATCATTCTTCGGTTAGAAGCAGTTTCGGCATTGAATGATAAAGGCTTACCGGCCCTGCACGAAGTTTCCTTTTCGATCCGGGAAGGTGAAATTCTCGGGTTTGCAGGAGTAGCCGGCAATGGCCAGCGTGAGTTATCCGAAGTTATAACCGGCTTAAGATCTGTCAGCAGCGGAAAAATATTTGTGAATGAAAAAGATGCTACTTCAGCGAATGCCCGGCAGATTATTGATGCCGGAGTAGGCCATATCCCGGAGGATCGCAAAGGCATGGGATTGGTATCAAACATGACAGTTATCGATAATACTATCCTGAAGTCTTATCGCAGTCCTGAAGTTTGTCCCGGATTTTTTTTAAATCACCGGAAAATTCGCCAACATGCCCAACATCTCGTCGACACTTTTGACATACAAACCTGTTCCTTGGATTCACCGGTCAAGCTGATGTCGGGGGGTAATTTGCAGCGTCTTCTGTTAGCCAGAGAGATATCGGCCAACCCGAAGATCATTGTCGCTGTTTACCCGGTCAGAGGCTTAGATGTTGCTGCCACAGAGGAAATTCATCAAATGCTGGTTGAGCAGCGTAATAATGGCGCCGGAATTCTGCTTATATCTGAGGATCTTGATGAGATTTTCAAATTAGCTGATCGGATAGCGGTACTTTATGAAGGCAGAATCATGAGTATTTTACCAATTGAAAATGCTGATTTGGATCGGATCGGCCTGATGATGGCGGGTATCGACGGAAAAGAGGTGGCCGCAAACGGTGCTAGTAGCGCAAAAGAAGTTTAATCCCGGATATCGCATCAGATGGGAAAAACGGCTTGTTTCCACACCATTGATCAATTTTTCTATTCCGGTAATCTCAATTATTATGACGCTGCTGGCCGGGGGTGCAGTAATCGCCGCCATGGGCTTCGACCCCATATTTATTTTCCAGGGCATGTTTACCAGTGCTTTTTTATCCTTTACCGGGTTAATGGAAACTACGGTTAAGGCAATCCCTTTAATCCTTGCCGGACTGGGCGTAGCGTTGGCCTTTAAAATGCTTCTCTGGAATATAGGAGCGGAAGGACAGCTTCACATGGGTGCCTTTGCAGCAAGCGGTGTTGCTTTGGCTCTGCCGGATGCACCGGCTTACATTGTCTTGCCAACCATGATCTTGGCCGGTATGGTGGCAGGAGCTTTGTGGGCATCTCTTCCGGCTATTCCCAAAGCGTACCTGGGGGTTAACGAAATCATTACTTCGCTATTGCTGAATTACGTAGCAATATTTTGGATAGATTACCTCGTTTTTGGTCCATGGAGAGATCCGGCAGCTCTGGGTTTTCCGATCACAAAAGCTTTTGGTCAAGCAGCACGTCTGCCTATGTTCGGAGATACACGTGTGCATACAGGTTTGCTGATCGCTATTGCTGCAGCAATAGCTCTGTATATCATTTTATACCATTCAAAGTGGGGCTGCGAAATCAGAGTAATCGGGGAGAGCCAGGGGGCTGCCAGGTATGCCGGTATGAACATTCGCCGGAATATTATTCTCGTCATGATGTTAAGCGGTGCGCTGGCCGGTTTAGCCGGAATGGTTGAAATATCAGCTATTCATGCAAGATTGCAAGCTGGGTTTTCCCCCGGGTTCGGTTATACCGCCATAATTATAGCAAGCTTGGCCAGAATGCACCCGGGCTGGGTTATTCTGGTGTCATTTTTAATGAGCGGATTGCTTGTGGGCGGGTTTAGCATGCAGATTCACGGTTTACCTGTGGCTACTGTTCAGATGCTGCAAGGAGCTATTCTATTCTTCTTATTGGGTGGCAACATATTGACTCGTTACCGCTTGACCATCCGCCGAAAAAAGGTGGCATAAAATGGATTATACTTTTTATCTTGCTGTACTTGCGGCTGCCGTTACTGCCGGAACTCCGATTCTTTATGCGGCGCTGGGTGAACTGCTGGCAGAGCGTTCCGGTGTTTTAAACCTTGGGGTTGAAGGAATGATGCTGGTAGGCGCGATAGTAGGTTTTATAATCGCAGTAAATACCGCTAACCCCTGGCTGGGAGTTGGTGGGGCGATGCTGGCTTCCGGGGCTCTGGCTTTAATTCATGCTTTCTTGACGATAACCCTGCAGGCAAATCAGGTTGTAAGCGGCCTTGCTTTAACCATGTTCGGTGCAGGTTTCAGCTCCTTCATTGGTCGCCCTTTTGTCGGTATCGCTGCTCCGGTTTCATTTCAAAACATACCGATTCCAATCCTATCGCAAATACCATATTTAGGCGATATATTTTTCAGACACGACCCCCTGGTTTATTTAACGTACATTCTTGCTCCACTAATGTGGTTTTTGCTGTACTGGACCCGGCCGGGTTTGAATATTCAAGCTGTCGGAGAAGACCCCGCGGCGGCAGATGCAGTTGGCATCAATGTTAAATTGGTTAGATATTTGTGCGTTATTACTGGAGGCATGTTTGCCGGACTTGGAGGAGCCTATCTGACATTAGCCTTTGCTCCACTTTGGCTGGACGGAATGACCGCTGGCCGGGGCTGGATTGCGATTGCCCTGGTTATATTTGCTGTTTGGAATCCGCTTAAAGCGATTGCTGGGGCCTATCTGTTTGGTGGTGTTGCAGCCATGAGCTTTCGCATGCAAATACTGGAAATACCGGTATCGCCATTTTTTCTGCAAATGATGCCGTATCTCTTTACCATTATGGTGTTAATTATAGTGACCATCCAGGCGTCGGTTAAAAGAATCGGTGCTCCCAAGGCATTGGGGCTGGCTTATGATCGTGAAGACAGGTAATTCTTCATCGGAACCAACCAGAAATATACTCTGCATAGCGCTATTATAGGTCAATTACGATATTAAGAACTGATGAGGTAGATTCTAATGGCTGGTATTGTTAACATGATCATTAATGGAGCTGCTCAGAAAGTAGAAAATCCGCAGAATTTGACTCTGCTTAAATACTTGCGAGAACATCTGGGTTTGAGAGGTGCGAAAAATGGTTGCAGCCAGGGGCACTGCGGCACCTGCATCGTAATTGTTGATGGTAAGGCCAAAAGGGCATGTTTAGTCCAAATGTCAAAACTTGCCGGCAGTAGAATCGAAACAATCGAATATTTATCCTCTAATAGTTGCCTTCATCCCCTTCAAGAAGCATTTGTGAGGGAGGGGGCTATTCAATGCGGTTTCTGCACACCAGGTATGATTATGGCTGCTAAAGCCCTGCTCGATGCCAACCCCGACCCTTCTGATGATGAAATAAAGCACTCCCTTCGTTTCAACCTGTGCCGCTGTACCGGATATGCGGCTATTCTCAGGGCGGTAAAGCTTGCTGCTCAGCTTAGGTTACAAGAAAATAAAGGACTTCTGAACGTCGAAAAACGCAGAAGCCTGGTAAACGCCGGCATAGGGTTTTCGCCGGTAAAGAAAGATGCTCTAACCAAAGTTACCGGTGTTCCCCTTTATGCTGACGATTTCAAATTGGAGGGCATGGTTTACGGTAAGCTTTTACTGAGTGAACATCCGTACGCCAGGATTCTGAAAATCAATGTGAAAAATGCTCTTAAGCAGCCCGATGTGATCACTATTTTAACCGCGCAGGATATTCCCGGTCGAAATGGCTTTGGATTGCTCAATCCTCACCAGCCTGTCCTGGCTCATGACTTCGTCAGATATATGGGTGATCCGGTTGCCGTAATCTTCGCGGAAAGTGAAGAGGCAGCCATTGCTGCTTTAACCCATGTCGAAGTTGAATACGAACCATTGCAAGGGGTTTTTTCACCGGAGCAGGGCATGAGAGAAGGTGCTCCCGTGATTCACCCCTGTGGCAATATCATGCACCATGTATCGGTGTGTAAGGGAGCCGCCGATCAAGCTTTTGCCGGGGTTGATGTAATCATCGAAGGTGTTTATACAACTCCGATGGTTGAGCATGCTTACCTGGAGCCGGAAGCAGCGGTAGCCAAACCTGAAGAAGATGGATCGATCAGCATTTGGACTGCCA
>DATIKA010000195.1:0-2193 GCA_035478055.1 Candidatus Limnocylindrales bacterium
CTCATAAGAAATTGGTATGCCAGAGAGAACGCACAAATCCAGCCCACAGCGGGACGCCATCCACCTCTGAACAATGAAGAACTTGCAGCTTCAACTTTATTAATATCCATCTGACCTTGTGCAATGGTAACATCTGCATTCAGCACGGCCTGTTCAAGAGCCTTAGCCTGTTCATCAAGCTTAATTATTTGTTCTGCAGTCATCGGCTCTTTTCCGGTGATTGCTGTCCGGACATCCTTAACAAAATCACCTACCCCACCAAGCAGGCCTTCCGCAGTACCTTTAGTTATTTTTTCCCAGAAACTCATTTTATAACTCCCTTTAAACCTTAGCGCATCATGTCTAAAACATCTGAAGAAAACATCCGGTCATCCCGCGTCTTATTGACACTTATGATAACCGGTGCAACCTGCTGAACATAAATCTGAATCTTATTATCCCGAACATGCTCCAGCCACGAAACCGCAGCCTTATGCATATCCTTGTAAAACTCAGGAAGCTCATCAGCATCACTGTAACAAAACAGGCTTGTGGCAAGTATGGCATTGGATATGTCAACAAGTTCTACAGGAACAACATCCAGCGGTACCGCATGGTGTCCCCGCAGATACGAGTCAATCAGATTATCAGCTTCTGTGCCCTTGATCACGATTCGCTTGTATGCCTCATTTGGTTCGGGAGAGACAACAATCTCGCCCTCCTCATCGAGATCAACCAGCCGCAATACACGTGTCTTCGGCATCTTGCTGTATAAACCATCCAATGTCCAATAGGGTCTTGCCATGTTACACCTTACCCGTTGATAAGAACCAGTATCAAATCACCTGCTTCAGCAGCAGCTGTCCATGCAACACCATTCGTTGGCTGCGGAGGTTCTCCGCCTGCCAGTGTGCTTGTCGCTGTCAAAGCAACTTCAGGGCTTGCACTTGTTGATGTTACCGGTGTAGCTCCTTCAGGTATCGCGCCGGTACCGGCAACAGTAGCTCCCAGTGCTGTAGCCTGGACAGCCCGTCCGGATGCATCTGAAGCAACTCGTTTACCGGCAGTTATTGCACCGCCAGCCTCGACAATTGTAAGCCCAATAATATTTATCGGTGCCATATCTCCGGAAAGGGTAGGCTGTGCCAGTACACCAGCCGCTTTTGCATTTGCTCCGCAATAATTACCTGCAAAGTTTACAAAACGGTGTTTTGTAGCCAGAGCAGCAGCAGCTTTGATCGACCCGGTCAGTACAATCTTTTCTGTCAACATACTTTAATCTCCTCCGCACTCATTGTGCAACGGTTAATCCTTAGTTTTAGAAGCTGCTTTTTTCTGCTTGACTTTTGCAGGTGTTGCAGCTGCAGGTTTCTGTTTTTGGGTTGATGGTGCAGCATCTACCTGCGCACCGCCGGTAGTTGCAGCGGAATTGCTTTCAGTCGCTCCGTCAAGTCCATTTTCAGTGAAACCACTTCCAATGGTACCTTCCGCAGTTACGTTCCCATCCGTTACATTCCCGCCGGTGTCGTCGTTAACGGTATTACCATCTCCAGTTTGCTGAGAAGAGCCATTCTCCTGGTCTCCACCCTGGTCTCCATCTGGATCATCATCCACTTTGGACTGTGCAGGTAGTACAGGCTCTGCAGCGGTCAACAAGTGACGGATACCCGGCGGCGGGGCTCCGTCAAAGGAGATAGTCGATCCGACACGGTAGCGTTTGCCATTGTGCCTGATGTTTTGATCTTTCACTTTAAAGTTCACGCTCTGCTCCTTAATTAGGCGTCTGCAATACAATCGCTGACCAGAAAGCCTGCTTCAGCTCCAACGATTTTCTCGACAAAAATATCGGTGTACCGGAGTATTTCCAACTTGCCGCCGTTTTCGGGATAACTGTCAACAAACTGTCCGTTCTTCTTTGCCAGCGTGTACATAAATGATGGCTCATACTGGTTGGCGTTCTGAGACTTGGGTACGTAGCAGAATCCCATCGAATCACCCCATACGTCATGGAACACATCGTCATCATCACAATACACCGCGTCTCCAACCAGTACTTCAGGAATTTCGAACAATCTGGCCAGATCCGCTGCTGTGGGTACTGCCACCTGTGTATACTTCATTCTGTCAAGTACTTTAGCATTCTCAGTTGCCTTTGCAAATACTGATGCTCCCATCCACATCAAATTAGGACGTACACCCAGCATCGAGCGGAAT
>DATIKA010000196.1:0-11534 GCA_035478055.1 Candidatus Limnocylindrales bacterium
TATGCTGGTCGGCGACGATCTTTTCGTAACCAACCCGCTGCGTTTTGCCAGGGGCATTGAGCAGAATATAGCCAACGCTATTTTAGTCAAGTTAAACCAAATTGGCACACTCAGTGAAACTTTGGAAACGATGGCTTTGGCTGGCCGTTCCGGCTACAGATCCATAGTATCACACCGCTCCGGCGAAACCGAAGACAGCTTCATTGCCGATTTGGCGGTAGCGGTTAATGCCGGCATGATCAAAACCGGTGCACCTTCCCGGGTGGACCGGGTGGCCAAGTATAATCAGCTGCTACGTATTGAAGCTCAATTGGGCAAGGCGGTCAGTTACGCCGGAAGGACAATCCTGGCAAGGTAGGCTTCGTCAAGTGTTGCCAAGTTGCTCAAGCGGTTGAACGGACTTAAAATCTTAAAAATTTGTTAAAATGCCCGTTTTGTGATAGACTTTTATTCGCTCGGTTCGAGCTATTGATTCTTTGGGGGTAATATTTATGATTGAAACTGTTCTGACCATCGTATATTTGTTATTGTGTATCGCGCTTATAGCATTGGTGTTGCTGCAATCCGGTCGTAGCGCCGGTCTCGGAGCTATAGCAGGTGGTGCCCAGTCTTTAGTCGGCAAGAAAAAAGGTCTGGACGAAAAGTTGAGTCGTGTAACTACTTTCGTGGCAGTGGGGTTTATGATTTTAACTATTGTTCTGGTTGTGATCAACTAACCTGGTTTTTTTAAAAGCAAGCTTATGGCAGGGGGTTTTTCAGCGAATAGAGCGACCCCCTGCTTTTAATTTACCTCGAAAAGAGATATAATGAAAACGATACAATTGTTTTTGCCCACAAAAAAATACATCATTTCATGACGATTTGAGAGGTGTGATTCCCAAGTGATGAACAGAGATGATGCCTACGCTTTGGTTCATGGACAAGTCAAAAATAAGAATCTGATTAAACATATGCTTGCAGTTGAAGTGGTAATGGCCCGTTTAGCTGAACACTTCGGCGAAGATGAGTATCTGTGGGGCTTGACCGGGTTGCTGCATGATGTCGATTATGATCAAACTGCCGACAAACCGGAGCGGCATGGTCTGCTTGGAGCCGAAATGCTGCAGGAAAGGGGCTGCCCGGAGCAGCTAGTCCAAGCAGTAAAAGCTCACAATGAAGCATTAATGGTAGAGCGCCGCTCACTGTTGGATAAAGCCCTATATGCCGTCGACCCCGTAACCGGACTTCTGGTTGCGGCTGCCCTTGTTCATCCTGACAGGAAGCTGTCAGCCATCGATGTGGATTTTATTATGAAGCGATTCAAAGAGAAAAGCTTTGCTCGTGGCGCTAATCGGGAGCAAATTGAAAGTTGTTGCGAACTAGACCTTGCCCTGGAGCAGTTTCTGGACCTGAGCCTGGAAGCGATGCAAGGGATATCAAAGGAGTTGGGTCTGTAAAAATTGAAAAAACAAGAAAATGTTGCTCAGAAGTTGCGCGCAAAAATCGAGCTGCTGTTAAGCAAACACATACAAACAGCGCTGACTGTGAAACAGATGCTTGGCGCTCTGGGAATGCAAATGCAAGACAGAGCCATACTGCAGAATGAACTGAACCGGATGCAGGCCGAAGGATTGCTGATTGAAGCACAGAAGGGGCGCTATGGCCTTCCGGATCGTCTTGACTGCTTAACTGGTGTTGTTCAGGGTAACCGGCGTGGTTTTGCTTTCGTGCGCCCTGACCGTCAAAGTGAGGACGTCTTTATCAGCGCTTCGAACCTTAGGGATGCTGCTCATGGCGACCGTGTCATCATCCGATTGGACAGTGCGCGGAGCCAGCGTCGGCGGGCAGGGACGGTTGTTGGTATCCTGAAGCGTGGTCAAAGTCGCCTTGTCGGGACGTTATCTCGGGATGGCAAAAAGTATCAGGTGATTCCCGACGACACTCGTTTCCCTGGTGCTATTCAAATCCCCTCGAGAGAAATTAAGGAGGCCCGACCCGGGGACAAGGTTGTTGTTGAGATCCATAGCTGGTCAAAAGGACATAAGCCTTCTCAGGGACACGTGGTGGAGTATATTGGCCCCGCAGGCACACCGCGGACAGAGTCGATCACCTTCAAATACAAATTTGAACTGCCGGGTGACCATCCACCGCTCGTAATAAAGGAACTGGAAACTTTGCCTGGCGAAGAGGCAATTGAGAGCATGGGGCTGGAGCAGGGGCGACAGGACCTGCGTAGTTTAACCATGGTTACTATTGATGATGAATCGGCCCGCGATTTTGATGATGCAGTTTCACTTGAACTGTTGCCCGAAGGTAGCTTCAGGCTCGGTGTGCATATTGCTGATGTGTCCCAATATGTGCAGGAAGGGAAGCCTCTTGACCGTGAAGCGTTGAAAAGAGGAACCAGTATTTACCTGGCGGACCGGGTTATTCATATGCTTCCGCCTTTGCTGTCGGAGAAAATTTGCAGCCTTCAGGCAAAAAAAGATCGGTTGGCGGTAAGTGTTTTCATGGATCTCAACGCGGGCGGTGAATTGATCGACTATAGTTTTTGTTCAAGCCTGATTATGGTTACAGAAAGACTGACTTATCAGCAGGTCGAAACTTATCTGCGAGGTGGCCGCGATCCCAATTTGTTCCAGGAGTCCTCACTGGCGGGTATGCTCGATAATATGGAAAAGCTTGCTGCAGTATTGCGCACTCGCCGTTTAAGTCGTGGCGCGTTGGATCTGGATTTGCCTGAAGCGCGCATTGTGGTAGATGAAACCGGGAACCCTCTTTCAGTAGAGCGCCGCAATATGGGGCTTTCGGAATCGTTGATTGAAGAATTTATGATTTTTTGCAACGAAACAGTTGCTGCACACCTTATCACAAAAAAGCTTCCCTGTATTTACAGGGTCCATGCTGTTCCCACGGAAGAAAAGTTAGCAATATTACGCGAAACTCTCACTCTGATGGGGGTTGCAGCTGTGTCGAGAATCAAGCAGCTGAAACCGAAACACCTGAAAGAATTGCTCGAGCAAACCAAGGGTGAACCTGCAGAAAGGCTGGTACGCTACCTTGTTTTGCGTTCATTGCCACAAGCTCGCTATAGCGCTGCCAACGAGGGGCATTTTGGGTTGGCTTCTCGCGGATATTTACATTTCACATCGCCGATTCGTCGCTATCCTGACCTGGTAGTGCATCGTATCCTCAAGCAGCATCTTTCACCGAGGGGGCTGGCAGGAGATCGGGTAAGTCGCTTGCAAGCACGGCTTCCGGCTGTAGCTCAACAGGCTTCAGAGAGGGAGCGGGCTGCTGTAGAAGCGGAACGAGCCAGTGTGGAAATAAAGAAAGCTCAATACATGGAAAAAAAGTTGGGTGAAATATACCCGGGAATAATTAACGGCGTAACCAACTTCGGAATTTTTGTTGAGCTTGCTAATACCGTAGAAGGAATGATCCCGATCAGCGAATTGGGTAACGACCACTACGTCTATAATGAAAAAGCCGCGGCACTGGTTGGAGAGCGAACCCGAAAAACCTATCGCCTTGGAGACTCGATCCAGATTGTGGTCGTGAGGTCCAGCCGGTCTGAAGGTAAAGTTACATTTGCCCCTGCCTGATACAATTAAAGTGTCCACCGTGAAGATATAAGGCAAAGCCTGTATGGATTCAGATCCAACTTAATATGACGCTGGAGCATGGAAAAAAGTGGATAAAGTAATTAGCAGCAACCGCAAAGCGTGGCATGACTATCATATTGAAGAGACTTACGAAGCAGGTATTGTTCTTACCGGCACCGAGGTTAAGTCTGTTCGTAACAGCCGTATTAATCTTAAGGATAGTTACGCACATGTTGCAAATAGTGAGATTTTCCTGTACAATATGCACATAAGCCCTTATGAACCAGGCAATCGTTTCAATCATGAGCCCTTACGGGTGCGGAAGCTGCTCATGCACAAGATCGAAATTGGGCGCCTGGCGGGCAAGATTAAAGAAAAGGGTTATACCTTGATCCCTTTGAAGGTTTACCTGAAAAGGGGCTTAATTAAAATTGAGTTAGGCTTGGGACGCGGTAAAAAGCTTTATGATAAGCGTCATGCTATTGCCGAGCGTGATAGCAAGCGTGAACTGGAGCGCGCGTTTAAAGATAAGCAGCAGATTTAAACTGTAATTTGGGGAGCGTATGGAGGAAAGTGCTAAAAAAAAGCCAGTAATCATGCTGTAATGCGAGGTTTTAGAAAAAGTGCAGTGATAAAAATGCTGCGCTAAAAAATAGGGGGGCGTTAGGATTCGACGGGGGTTGAGGAAGCAGGAGCGGCAGGTCCAGGACCATGTCCTGGTAAAAACATGGAACGGCTATAAACGCCAAAACTCAATTAGCATACGCCGCTTAATTTAAGCGGTGCGTTCCTCCTTTCCCTGACTGGGGGAAAGAACCGGGGCGTCATCAATCCGGTCTACCACAGCAATGGTCGTCTCGCCGCTGCATTGGGAAATTCAAGGAGACTGGCGTTGGCAGATCCGGTTTCGGGGAGCTGGCGGCGCGAGAAACAAAACCGGAACTAAGCTTGTAGAAACTCCTGTAGCCGGGCCTTCGGACGCGGGTTCGATTCCCGCCGCCTCCACCATATTGAAAAATAAGCGTATGGTTTGGCCATCGCTTCCGTGTTTCTTCTTGTTTTAGATTTATTAAGACAAGGGATTTGGTTGTCTTGACCATATAGCTGTTGGTTTCTTAAAAGCCATGTGGCAAAAAGGAGGGATGAATCTACTAATTGGACAGGTAAGTAGCGTTTGAAGAAAGAAAGGAGTGAAAACTGAAATGAAAAGGACGAATAAAGTTTTTCTGTTACTGGTCGTATCTTTATTAATCAGTTTCTCTGTAGCAGTAGTTGTCCCACAGGAGGTTGAGGCGGCAACAACTAAAGAAGCGGCGATTCTGGCGGCACGAAATGCAATCGCTGCTCTTCCGTCATTCTTTGACTTGACGCCAGCTGACAGGGCTGCAGTGGTTGAGGCCCGCAGGCTGGTAGAAGTAGCAAAGGCGCTCGGGGCAACCGACTACGATATATGTGCTCTTTTCGCCAGGCTGGAAGCGGCAGAGTCGGCAGTAGGTGCTCGACCGCCAGCAACACCGCCAACAGGCGGCTCGCCATATTCAATTCCGGCGGGTTTACTGCTGGCATCCATGGGTGCAATGGCTTTAAAAAAGAGGAAGAATTAAGATTAAACAGATATTAAATAGATGATGTAACTTGTGTTCTTTTATTATTCAAGTAGAGCGATATTGTATAATCAAAGAACTTTGCGCAACGTCATGACAACCCGGTCTTTAAACAACCGGGTTTTTTGTGCTGGTTTGTATGTGTGTTTTCCGCAAATAGCGAACTATTGCCTTGCATACAGCTATTTGCTATAATGCTTTTGCGGGGGCGTGTAGCTCAGGTGGGAGAGCGCTTGGCTCGCATTCAAGAGGTCAGGGGTTCGAGTCCCCTCACGTCCACCACAGCATGAAAGGTTTTCAGGCATTTAAGTGGCCTGAAAACCTTTATCATAAAGGCTGAATGGAGGATTTTCTTAAAATGGTAAAAAGTAAGCGTATGCATCTTGTATATATGGCTGTTTTTATAGTCCTGCTCATAGCCCTGACAGCCCTTCTCTCCGCTTGCGGCGAAACAGTTGTCCCTGGAGAGGATGCTATAACAGTTCCGGATGATTTTTCCACTATACAGGAAGCGATAGACGCGGTTGGTGAAGGCGCGACAATTGTCGTTCGTCCCGGGGTTTATATGGAAAACATTGACTTTAAAGGCAAGAATATAACACTACGTAGCGAAAATCCGGATGATCCTGCGGTAGTGGCCGAAACGATTATAAACGGAGGCAGAATGAACTCTGTTGTTAGTTTTAGCAACGGAGAGAGTCAGGGGGCTGTTCTGTCCGGGTTCACGATTACTGGCGGCAGTGGCAACCTCGAAACGCTGGCGTTTGAAGGCGAAGGGCAAATCAGAGAAGAAAGTGCGCTTTTTGGCGGCGGTATTATTGTGCTAAATGGAAGTTCGCCGACCATAACAAAAAATGTGATAGTTAACAATGTGGCGGTGCGTGGCGGAGGTATCTTCATTCATCAATCTTCGCCAGCTATTACAGACAACATAGTCAGCGACAATACATCCGAAGGCGGGGGTGGCGGAATATTTATCGCCGAATCTCATGTAACAATTACTGGCAATGTGATTACGAATAATCTGGCCAGTCGGAGCGGAGGAGGATTGGCCATCAGCGGCGATTCAGATTCTCCCTCAGTTGTTGATAACAATGATATATCCGGGAATAGAGCGGAAAATGGAGGCGGTTTTTTTGTTTTTGAATCCAACCTGGGTATTACCAACAACAGCATCACCGGCAACACGGCCAGTCAGAACGGCGGGGGTTTTTTCCTCGTTTCTTCATCTCCTGAAATAACCGGCAACAATATTACGGATAATATCGCTGTTGTTACAGGGGGAGGGATATCCGCTAATCGCGTCTCCTCTCCTATAATTAGCGGTAATGTAATTGTGGGCAATAGAGCAGATGCCGGCGGCGGGATTTCAATATATGTGAATTCATCACCCATTGTTGAAGACAATACAATTGTGGACAACCGGGCTTCGAATGGTGGCGGGTTAGTTATTGCTGAAGGTTCTACTCCCACACTATCGGGGAACGATATCGAAGAAAATCGCGCAGAACGAAACGGTGCCGGCATTTTTGTTTTTGCATCCTCTCCAACTATAACCGGTAACACCTTAAGGAATAATGAAGCGCGGCGCAATGGCGGTGGAATTGTAGCGGAAGAAAATTCTACACTGGTAATTAATAACAATGTTTTTACCAATAACCGTGCCAGGGAGGGCGGATCTGTACACCTGTCTGGCGGAAGTGTGCTTCAGCTGAGCAGTCCGGACGACAACATTCATGAGGGCAACCTTCCCGATGACATATTTACAGCGCAGTAATGGCTGCAAGCCAATATAAACCAAGTATTTATACACCGTACCCTCCGTGGCGGTTAAATTAGCCGCCCCCGGGGGTATCGTTGAAAATGGTAGGATCGGCACTTTGCTTTTAACAGCACGTAATAGAATTTACGGGGGGAACGTACTATTGCTGCGCAACCATTCAATCAAAGGTAAATCGCAAAAAATACTTCATGGCAGGAGTGAAAAAAAGTTGGTAAAAGAAATTCCTGCAGTTAAGTCAGGATAAAATGTTACCAATAACCGTGCCAGTGAGGGTGGATCTGTTCACCTGTCCGGCGGAAGTGTGCTCCAGCTGAGCAGTCCGGCCGACAACATACATGAAGGCAACTTTCCCGATAACATATTTACTGCGCAGTAATGGCTGTAGGCCAATATAAACCAAGTATTTGTACATCGTACCCTCTGTGGCGGTTAAATTAGCCGCCCCCGGGGGTATCGTTGAAAACGGTGGGATCGGCACTTTGCTTTTAACAGCATGTAATAGAATTTACTGGGGGAACATACTATTGCCGCGCAACCATTCAGGCAAAGGAAAATCGCAAAAAATACTTCATGGCAGTAGTGAAAAAAAGTCGGCAAAAGAAATTCTTGCAATTAAGTCAGAAAAAACTGTTAAAACAAGGCTTTTTGCAAAAAATACTGCTTTAGTGATTATGCTTGTTGTAATTACTGCATTACTTTTTATTGGCCCTTTTCAGCGTGGTCTGTTTTTTACCGGTGAACTCCTCTATGCCAAGGCAGTGTTGTTTGGGTTGCTCGTTATTTGGGGGCTCTTTCGGCTTCTTACACAAAAAGGGAGTTCATCAGTACCATTATCGCCTCTTGATTGCTGTCTAGTGGTGCTCTTATTAGCTTATGCTGTATCTTTCTTTGTGGCAGTGAACAGGCGTGATGCTCTAGAAGAAGTGCTGAAGATAGCTTCATACCTCGTGGTTTATCTGGTGGTATGGGATGTTTGTCGTTTTTGGTTCGTTCAATTAAAGAAGCCTCCTTCAGAGGAATCAAGTAAAATATTTTTACAGGCAATACCATCCGGCTTAAACCTGATTTTGCAATTACTGGTGCTTGCAACTACTGTGGTAACAATCGCAAGCTTGGGTGCTGCTGCCGGAAATTGGGATTTTCCGGGTGCTTTTGTCTGGCAACGCATCGCGTCTCCGATGGGGTACGCTAATACAGCCGCAGCCTACCTGATGGCGGCTTATCTGCTTGCTCTGGGTCTGGCTCCACTTGCTATTAAATGGCTCAGGCCGCTTTACCTGGTGGTTGCTACCATAATGTTGCTTACTGTTTTGCTGACTTTTTCAAGGGGAGCCTGGTTGCTATTACCCCCCTTGATGCTATTGCTTGCTCTGGTAGCAGCTCCTGGCGAAAAATTGCGTTCAGCCCTTTATATCATCTCAACAAGTGCGGTTGCGATTCCCATGGCTATTCAAGCAGATGTTCTTTTTAGGTCGGAAACTCCTTCCTATGCATGGATAATAGTGCTGGTGGCAGCTTTTGCCGCCGCCGTACTGGCAGTGGCAGTTGAATTTTACATTGCGCTGAATCGAAAAGTAAAGCTTACTATGGCCGGGGCTGTGGTAGCAGTATCGGTGGTTGTTATGTTGATTTTGATTGTGCTTCCTGGTTTTACACCGCTTCAACTGGAGCGCACAGCCGAGGATCGCGAAGAGCTGCAGGTTATAGAGCAGGTGATTGAAGATGTTGCTGCAGGAGAAACCTATCTTTTAACTCTGGAAGTAGATGCCCGCCAGGATCCGGCAGCAGTGCTTGATACAAGTGAATTCGTGTGGGGGCTGAGAGTGCTAAGCAGCGTTCCGGACCGCGGTTCTGTTGAGCTGTTAAATTACCATGGCGGTGCCACAATGGGTTGGGAAAAGAAAGAGTTCATTTTTCAGGTAGGCCAGGAAGCAGAACAGCTAAGGGTACAGCTGTACAATCAATTCTCAGGGACAGCTGTAAAAGCGCGTGCCGTTTCGCTAACTGCGGCAGGAAATGAACAAAGGCTTCATTTTATTCTGAACCGTATCTTGCCGCAACGTGTTTACAACCGTATGTTTGCTGAAGACAGAGATATAAACATTGACGCACGATTTGAATTTTTCCGTGATGCCCTAAAAGTGATTAGAGATTATCCTATATTTGGTGCCGGTGGTGGAGGTTGGGCAGCACTATATCAAAGTTACCAGGAACGCCCCTATATTTCCAGTGAAGTCCATAATCACTTTCTTCAAGTTTGGATCGAGGCCGGTATCTTTGGTTTTATAGCCTTTATTGGACTGTGGGTTAGCCTGGCAATCGCTTTCTTCCGCAACTGTTTTAAAGAAAAAGTTACGCCGCAGGTCCATCAATTTTGGGCGGCCTGCTTTGTACCGGTGGCTGCTTTGGGAGCACATAGTGTTATCGATTGGAATTTTTCAATGGGAGCAGTTGGTATCTTTCTGTTTGCATTGCTCGGAGCATCCCGCAGTTTGGACAGCATCTGCTGGATTAAGCAGATCAAGCTTGGGTCCAAACAGACGCAGAAGCAACAGCAGCAGGGTAAATACAGTTGGCTTGTCGGCGGCACAGGGGTTGTTGTTGGATCGCTGTTATTCGTTTTTACAATTGTGCTCATCATGGGGTTTAATTCCACGCGCCGCTCGCAAGAATTACTCAATCAAGACAATTTCAAACAGGCTTCAATTGAGCTGCGAAGGGCGATGCAGTTGGATTCTTTCCGTGCTGTAAATTACCATAACTTAAGTGTTGTCAATGAAGTGATGATGGAACGTACAGGCAACCAGGACCTTGTGGAAAGCACACTCGATCTGGCTCGCCGGGCTTATGAACTTGAATCTTTTAACCCTATGTATACCGTTCGTTACGGAACGCTATTGTTCCATTTTGTTGACGTTGAACGAGGGTTAGTTTTCATTGACAGGGGTATAAATTTAAGGCCGTTTTTAGCGGATAGTTACCTTCATAGCGCTTGGGCACGTTTGAGCCTTGCAGAATTCTTGCTGGAAAAAGATCGTCTGGATGAAGCAGCATACTATCTCCATGAGATTAATTCGCTTAAACCGTTGATGCAAGAGCGTTTGGGTAGCAGCGAACCACTTAACTTTGTGCTAGGCAGAGCTAGTTTTTTACTGGGTGATTTTGAGGCAGCTAAAACATATTTTAGCGCCATCAGTGAAGGCGATGAGCATTATCAGGCTGCGCAAAGCCAATTAGATGCGATTGGTGCACTACCGCAAGCGATTGACTAAAATATGGAGTCAGCTGCGAAAATGTTCGCTGCGTTCGGGTTGACATTGCTACTCAGGTTGGCTATATTGTTCTTATAATATAAAATATAGCTATAGAGATATTTCGGGGACGTAGCTCAGTGGGAGAGCGCTTGACTCACATTCAAGAGGTCGGAGGTTCAATACCTCTCGTCCCCACCATAAAAATGTAACCTAGCACTCTGTTGGTACACGGGGACTGCACTATTGCGCTTGCAATTTTAGTAAATGATGTGATCCTCCGCTGATGGTATTAATTCACCTGCTACTTTGGCTTATTGCAAGGCTGTGTTCGTTGTATAAACTTCAATCCGTATTTTCTAACTTTTGCGACTCTTTTTGCTTCGCATGTCATCAATCCTCTCTTGCTCAGTTAATTACGAACCACCAGCAAAATCTCTGTTTTTCTGGTTGAGGCTTTGCTGGATCATCTGTGTCTGTAAAAGAAAATCTTTCTATGATTTCCATCAGCAGCATTTTCACCTATTCCTGTGAGCACCGGATTCTGGCTAATACAACGGAGTGTGCTCGAAAAATTAGAGTATTAATGGATGCAATGTGTCAGATTTTTCTTAAACTCATCGCGGCATAATAACTTAGTTCCCGTTTCTTTTGTCAATTGTATCAACAGAAATAAAAGCACATTAGGACCGTTCCCACGTGCTTTGTTCATGGATCCCGCACTAGGAGGCTATTTACCGGCAGCCTCAGCTGTGGTATAGTAGCCACAATTGAAGCTGGAGATTAACCGCTTGAAGGGTCAGATAATAGCAGACCGCAAGTAGCTACTATGGAAGTGTGCCAGCAACTGGAAAGCTAGTTGCAGAATGGCAGGCTGTTTGTTGCCGGCTTTGCTCTGGCTGAAAAGAATTTAGTTAACATAAAAAAATATATTAGGATTAGTGCAAGCTCTTTGATTTTGATGGCGCCGGTGAAACCGCCCCTGTTGGATAGATAGCTTATACTTAGCTTGGACGGTGGCAAATTAGCCAGATGTTTTATTGCTTACGGTTAATAGTGTGCTTTGTTTAAAGTAGCGTAAATTGCTATTGGAGGTAAGTTAGATGTATAAACTCTCTGAAAGAATTACAATGCTTGTTTCCAGCCATGCGGAACACGGAGTAACGCTGGGACAGTTGCTGGAAAAAATGGATAGGCAGAGCATCGGTTTTTTGTTTACTTTATTTTCTTTGCCTTTGCTAGTGCCCTTGCCGCCCGGCATAGGTAGTCCTTTCGGTATTCTTCTGCTTATTTGGTCTTTCCAGCGCCTGGT
>DATIKA010000197.1:0-8489 GCA_035478055.1 Candidatus Limnocylindrales bacterium
ACCAACCGGCCTAACTGCTCTATTGATGGTAATTTTTGGCTGATGGCCAAATAACCAATAACCATACGGAGACATCCCTCTTGCCGAATAAATTCTCCCATTATTTTATACGGATAAGAGGCGCAAGCAGACTGGTAAGAACGTCATCAGTCCGGTATAAATCACGGCTCCTCTGCGGGCAAACCGCCTAAGCGTAAGCTGATCGATAAGGACGCCTTCACTTACATAAAAAAGGCATCAAGTATGTAAGCGCAGCAACACTAGTATTTCATTCCTGGCAGGTTAAGTGACGCTGTGTTACCTCCATCTACGGGGATAGCCTGCCCGGTAATATAGCTGGCATCATCGCTGGCCAGAAAGAGAATCGCGGCAGCGACTTCCTCGGGCCTGCCGTATCGCCTGAGCTCGCAGCGGTACCCGAGCTTCTCCTCTTTTCCAGTTTCACGGGCATAATCGAAAACATGTTTTGTCATGCCTGTTTCGATGAGACCGGGGCATACCGCATTGACTCTGATATTAAACTGCCCCAGGTCACATGCTGTAGTCTGAGTGAAATTTATCAGGGCCGCCTTGCTGGCACTGTAAGCATTTGTTCCGGCGCCTGATCGAATTCCTGCCACCGAAGCAGTATTGACGATGGAACCGCCACCTCTTTCTTTCATATGAAGCGCAATGTATTTGGTGGCAAAAACAGCGCCCAAAACATTTACCGCGTAAACTCGCTGCCAGTCTAACCCATCTTGATCCTCGGGATTCATCTTCGTGGGGTCACCGATGATGCCCGCATTGTTACAAAGAATATGCACGTGGGCAAAACGGCTGACTGCCAGATCAATCAGCTCTTTTACCTCAATCTCATTAGAGACATCAGTAGTCTTCGCCAGGGCCACACCGCCCCCTGACGACACCGTACCAGCAACCTCGCTCAGTGCTTCTGCATTAAAATCTGCCAACACCAGGGTCGCGCCTTCCCTGGCAAAACGTAAGGCCGTGGCTTTACCAATACCGCTTGCTGCTCCGGTGATGATAGCAACTTTGTTTTTGAGAACACCTTTTCCTTCCATATCCTTCTCCTTTCAAATCACAGCGACGGTTTATCTGCTCTTTTAAGTATCTTCATTTTGTAAACGTGTTGGTAAATACAGACCTGATGATATTTCGGCCCCGGATCAATACCACGGACAGGAGCAAAGATCCTTCAAGTCGGTAAAATATAATTCTTCAATACTGAACCGACCGATACCATAAGAAAGCCGCTTACTTTTTTAGTGGCCTTCTCTTGCGCACCCAACGTACTCTGGGCAGGCAACAGCAGGCAGCAAGCAGGTAAAATGGCAGTTGTTAACCAGGCTAAAAACCGTTATAATAATTTAGGAAGAAAACATGCGGGCGTGGCGGAACTGGCAGACGCGCTGGACTTAGGATCCAGTGGGAGCATTCCCTTGGAGGTTCAAATCCTCTCGCCCGCACCAATAATTTAGGGACACTTTAAAAATTATTATTTTTTCAAGTGTCCCTCAGTTTCTCACGAAGAGAACCTTCGGAAAAAAATCATACCTTCTCCCCTGTCTTCGAGATTAAAAGTAATGATTTGCCTGTTGCCATCCCATATTTTGATTCATTTTACTCTAAAACATAAACAAAAATCTTAAGAAATTTAGGGTCGCGGCAGCGTGACTTTTGCATAAAAGCGCGATCAATCAAAATTAGTATATTATAATTTAGCGGCACGCTGCTATTTGTCAATAATTTTTAAAGTCTCCCTGAATTTTTTAAAGCATGAAGGGAGCAGCAGAAACGTCAGACCGTGCAGAAACTATTTTACAAACTATTTATCCCCGCTTTCTTCTTTATTTAGGCTGTTATTTAGGATTAATTCTCTATATCACGCATATTATAACTATTATTTCCCACTTTAAACATATTTTTTGACGGTCAGATGACTTTTTACACAGTTTGACGTCCCCCTTGTTTCCGTGGGCTCAGAGTCCCCGAAACCTCCGGGCGGGCTCAGGCTTCGCCTGTCAGTCCCTTTTCCCGGGTGCTTTGGTTAGAGGTCTTACCTTGCTTCCGCCATTTCGCGTCCGGGACGATCAGGGCTTCTCCGGTTGTTTGGAACGCCCAGTGCTGGCTCGCCGCCCAAGTTACGGGGTTCCGGTTTTATTGTGGGCGGGTTTGTTTTCCACTGCACACTCCAGCCTCAGCTGAACTTACGCGCCGTTTTACAAAAAATGTTTCTGTCAATATTTCTGTCAATGTTTCTTGACATTGACGGGCGATCAATATATAATCAAACCAACAAATGATAATGAATATCAGTCTCACAGAACGAGCCAGTTTGAAAGGAAATATGCCATGCTCTTAAATAAAGCAAAACCAGGCAGGGTTGAGCGGATTAAGGCAGTGACAGGTAACGAAAAGATGTGCCGCTTTCTCTTCACGTTGGGGTTCACGGAAGGGGAAGAGATTACCCTCGTTTCTAAACTTGCTAAGAATTATATTGTGTGCATCAAGGAAAGCCGCTATGCGATTGATCAAAATATGGCCGAATCCATTGAGCTTGATTAATGCTATTAAACCAGAGAGGCCTCTGCCTCTTTTTGTTTGCCGTATTATTGATAATGATTATTATATTCATTAATGTCTGTCCAGCAGACAAGGAGGATAGAAGTTGAAGATCGCCTTAGCCGGAAACCCAAACTCAGGAAAAACTACATTGTTCAATGCCATAACCGGAAAAATGGAGTATGTAGGCAATTGGCCGGGAGTTACGGTGGCGAAGAAAGTCGCAAAGCTAAAGAACGCCTACACGGCGTTGCCACAAAAAAACCATTTGGGTCCCACCAGCAAGGGAAAAGATGACGACCAGATCAGTGTTGTCGACTTACCTGGCGCCTATTCAATGACGCCATATACGGGCGAAGAGGCAATTACCAGCGACTTTGTTCGTGGAGAAAATCCGGATGTAATTATCAATATCATCGATTCAAGCAGCCTGGAACGAAGCCTCTTTTTTACAACTCAACTTTTGGAGCTTGATATTCCGCTGGTCATCGCCTTAAATAAACAAGATATTATGAAACGTTACGGGGATAAGATTGATCTAGCCGGGCTGTCGGATGCGCTGCGCTGTGAAATCGTTGAGATTATCGCCACCGAGGGTGTAGGACTGAAAAAGCTTCTTTCAAAAGCCATTGCCGCTGCGGCATTAAAAACTCAGGCTCCGCCGGTGTTCGAGGGCAAAGGCACTGAAGGAGAGAATAGGGGCCGGCAATCTTATATCAAAACAGTTGTTAGCACCCACTTAATTAAGAAGAGAATATCGAGTGAAATTACTTTCTCCGATCGGGTTGACCGGGTTGTTGCAAACGCTTACCTGGGATTACCGCTATTTGCACTGATCATGTGGGCTGTTTATGCTTTTTCCATCGGCGGCGTTGGCGGGTGGGCGTCGGGCTATATCAACGACACTTTGTTTGGCGAAATTATACCAAATGCCGCTGCCAACTTTTTGGAAGGAATTGGTGTCCATTCGCTGCTGCAAGCGCTCATTATTGAAGCCGCTATCGGCGGGGTAGGTGCAGTTCTTGGCTTTTTACCGCTAATTATGGTTCTTTTTTTCTGCCTTGGCTTGTTGGAGGATAGCGGCTATATGGCAAGGGTCGCCGTTGTTATGGATCGTTATTTTAAGCGAATCGGATTATCCGGAAAATCAATTATCCCGATGATTGTCGGTACCGGATGTTCCATACCCGGAGTGATGGCAGCAAGAACGATTGAAGACGATAACGAGAGAATTGCAACAACCATGCTGACGCCCTTTGTACCATGCGGCGCCAAGCTGCCGATCATCGCGCTGATGGCGGCAGTATTTTTCCCGGGAGCAACCTGGGTGTTCCCGAGCATGTACGTAATCGCCGGCAGTTTAATCATTGTTGGCGGTTTACTGCTCCGGAAAATATACAAGTTTAAAAGTGTATCCGCTTTTATACTTGAGCTGCCTGAATATAAAATTCCGAGTATGAAGCATGCTTTCAAGCTAATGTTTAAGCAGACAAAAGTCTTTCTAGTGAGAGCAGCGACGATTATACTGGTCATGAACACCGTGGTCTGGTTTATGCAAACTTATGACTGGAATTTACAAATTGCCGAAAATCAAAGCGCTAGCGTTTTAGCCTCCGTGGGGGGAATAATCGCTCCACTGCTGATCCCCTTGGGGTTTATCGGCTGGCAAGCGGCAGCGGCCACATTAACCGGGTTTATAGCCAAAGAGAATGTGGTGGCAACCTTTGCTATTATTTTGGCGGCATCGGACGAAGCTCTGCATGTGGCGGGAAGCCCGCTTTCCGAGCTTTTTACACCGATAACCGCATTTTCGTTCCTGGTATTTAACTTGTTTATTCCACCATGCTTTGCCGCAATCGGTGCGATGAATGCCGAACTACATGATCGCAAATGGTTGTTTAGAGCAATCTTTTTTCAGTTAGGGGTAGGCTATACAATGGCAATGCTCACAACACAAATCGGAACATTGCTCATCTACGGTAAACCGGCAAGTGGATTCGTTCCGGCATCTATCTTAGCTGTGCTGATCGCCGGGTTACTTTACTGCTTGATCCACCGAAATGATAAAACAACAATAAAGGCGGGCCTTGCGGTACGGAAAGAGTGATCTTAATGATGGCAACCATCATCGTTGGAATTTTATTTTTTGCAGTCATCGGGTATGGTGCATACCGATCTTATAAAAGTATCAGAAATAATACTTGCCCGGGCTGTTCCGGGACCTGTTCAGAGCAAAACCGTAAAAACGGCAAGAGCCATATGTGTTCCGTGAAAACGCCTGACAAATAAGCTTTTCCTGGCGGCATAGATAATGTTTAACCTCTTTATTTATTCGAGACGAAATGCATCTTGCTCCGGCGAAGCCGCTCACCGATCTATGATTGCTTTTCTGCTTCCTGATGGATTTTTAAAACCGATTTGTCTTAGTGCATTCCGGACTGCCCTCCTTCAGGTAAAGAATACGAATCTAGTGATGCCCAACCTTTAAATCAGCGCATCATCAGGCGCTGCTGTATGGAACCGTTAGAAAAAGAAGGGGTCAAAGATTACATCAATCAGCACCGTTTATATCAAGCATCAACCTGAAGCCGCCTGGGCCGACCCTTTTCATTTCCAGCGAGGAGGCCATTGAAACTCTGGTCACACTAAACCGTAATATTTTGCATGAGGGTATAATGTCATCGGTTACAATTTGTTATATGTGCAAACCATAACTTATTTTAATGCTGCTGGAACTTGGGAAGTTAAGTCTGATTTGAATTGAAAGATGACAATTGGAAGTCTGGCACTGTTGTAGTATAATATTTTATCTTAATTAAAATGAAGAGGGCTGTTATCAATGGGCGGAGATATTAAAAAAGCTGAAAACCGACTTAAAGATATAAGTCTTAAACTAACAAAGCAAAGACAAATCATTTTAAATTTGTTAGCCGAGAACAGCGATAAACATCTGAACGCTGAAGAAATCCGCAGTCTTCTTTTACAAAATAATGTAAGAACCGGAATCGCGACAGTTTACAGAACATTGTCTTTGTTCGAAGAATGGGAGTTGGTCGGCAAAATTTATCTAGATGACGGATGTCTGAGATATCAACTTCTCAACCCTCAGGAAAAGCATGAACACCATCATCTTATATGTGAGCGCTGCGACAGGATAGTAGACATTCAGGTTGACCTGATGGATTCACTGGAAAAACAGGTTGATTCCTATTACGGGTTTCGTGTTACTAATCACCATGTAAAGCTATATGGAGTTTGTTTAGAATGCTTGAGCAAATAGATCACGGCCTTTGGTAACTTAATTTTTCAGGCGCACTCCGGCCTGACAGACGAAACCCGGATCCCGCGGGTCGCTTGTGAGTAAGGATAACGCTAGCGCTGATCGCTTGTTCGTATGAGCGATGTTTTTTCCCCGGTTCATCAGTCATGGCGATTGGCTGATTGCTCGTCAAGCCAGATTCTGCCAAATGATAATTATGCCCTGATTTTACCTGGTCTAACTCTGCTTGCCGGTGAGCTTGTATTCCTTTGGCACTGGCCAGAGGAGCAGCGGTCAGCGTGGAAATATACGGTGTCTGATGCTTAATGGCGGCTTTCCGGATGTAGAAATCATCGGGTTCGCTGTGCCGGCCCTCGTGGATCTATTATAATGCACCGCGGCGGATTAGTTGCACCGGTGACCGAACCCCGGCGCGGGGAGTTGTTTAGGCTGCTAGAGGATTAAAATAATGGCGGCACTGGCTACTTTACACAGGCGGCAATAAGACGGCTCGAAAACAGCATCGGCTAAGATTTTCTGACCGATTTAAAGAAATAGATACGGACAGGCAACAAGACTAGTAATGAAAAGCCATGCCTTAGAACAGATCTCAAGATCATTGCCCTGTTCTGCACAGTAAACTCGGCCTGATTTAATTCATTGAGGAATTTCGGTATCTGCTCATAGTATATTCCCGGCGAGTGGATGGTGGTTACGATTCTCCGCTATCCCTCAACTAACTTCTGCGACTCCATTCGGGGCGTGAAATTAATAAAATAATCGGTGTTATTTCCCGCGAAATCGCGCAGTATTCGCTTTTCCGCGCCTAAGCGCTCAAACAATCCTGTACCTTTGGGGCATTGAGCAATCCTGCCATGGCAGTCGTAATTCCGCTTTGCCCGATAAACGCTATCATCCGCTCGAATATTCCGGGAGCAGCGCTGTCAAAGCCCACCGTGGAGCCGGCGCTTACCTCCCTGCCATTATCGTATCGTGCGGTACTTGACACATAACTATTGTTCGTTGAGAAGCATCTTGCAGATCCGAACTTTTTAACAATTCTGTATGCCGCCGGAGGTGTTTTTTGTTGTGCGGTGATATAATGGGAACAGTTGCATCCCCTGACACACGGAAGTGATAAAATCAGGCAGGGGCCGGTACAGACTTGAATGCCGCGTCTTGGAAAAGTACACCCTGCATTACAAAGTTTGAATGAAACAATAACCAGAAAAGAGCAGGGGGGAAAACATGGGAAAGAAGGGAACCAGGGATAAAAAGAATGCCGCGAACCGGCGAAGTAAGTGGCCATCAACACCTCTGATCGTGACCGGTATTGTAGTGATTGTCGGTGCAGTGGCGCTGCTGATAAACGCAGGAAGAGCAAACAAAACAGGAGGAGAACAATATATGGGTATTACAAAACCAGTGGTGACGATTGAAATGGAAGGTGGTGGTGTGATCAAGGTTGAACTGGATCCGGTAAACGCGCCAAACACAGTCAGAAATTTTATAGCCCTTGCAGAACAGGGATTCTACAATGGACTAATCTTCCACCGGGTTATCCCGGGGTTCATGATTCAGGGAGGCTGCCCCCAGGGAACGGGCACTGCCGGCCCTGGATATAATATCAGAGGAGAATTTACCGCCAACCGGCATGACAACAACTTGCTTCACAGCCGGGGCGTGATCTCTATGGCCAGGTCTCAGGGAATGAACACCGCCGGGTCTCAATTTTTTATTACCGTGGCAACTGTACCCCATTTAGACGGGCAATATGCCGCTTTTGGTACAGTAATCGAGGGCATGGAAATAGTGGATCGCATCGTTCAGGCGGACCGAGACCGATCGGACAAACCGCTGGAGCCGCAAACGATCAAAACTATCACGGTGGATACATTCGGCATTACCTTTGAACCACCAGACAAAAATTAATTTAACCATTCAGGTCAAATAATTTAGGGACACAATAGAAATTATGAATAATTTTTAAAGTGTCCCTAATTTTTATTATTCCGATTATCGTCTAAACATCCTCATAATGAACAGCACTAAAACTGCGCCAAGAGAAGCAACAATAATTGTAGTCAAATTAAAACCGCTGATTGCATTTTGAATATTAAAGACTTCTCCGGCAATCCAACCACCAATAAAAGCGCCGACTACACCAACTATGATGTTGCCAATCAGGCCGAAACCTCCACCCCGCACCACAATGCTTGCCAACCAGCCAGCAATTACCCCAACAATTAACCATGTCAACAATCCCATCAATGTCACTTCCTTTTCAAGAACACATTGGATAGATAACAGATGCATAACAACCAATGTAACCAGTAAACCATTCTGCTCAACTTAAAAACACGGTCATAATACAAATACCTCTTCTTCTACAGGGACATAGTGAAAACTACTTACTTAAACAATTTCCTAAGCGCTTTTCCCGTCTGTCTCCCGACTACTCTCCGACCAACTCTTCTGGTCATCTTTTTCCCGCTGCCGCTGGAGACAGCCTGCCAGTCACCTAATAACCTACCCAGCCTATAGAGGAAGCTTCTTGTTTTACTCACGCCCATCGTCAGCACTCCTTTTTTCCCCTTCATAGTACGGGTTAGGGTATTCCTTATCGCAATAAGAACATTTTGTAATTTCCGTTTCCTTGTGTGAA
>DATIKA010000198.1:0-3904 GCA_035478055.1 Candidatus Limnocylindrales bacterium
CTTCACCTCCAACGATACCCCCGCGGAGGAATTTATGGAAGCGGCCCGCCTGGGTGCAGTGATCAATCTCGATGATGTGGTGCACGTGAAAACTCTTGAAACGAGCGTGGGCATGCCTGAACTTATTTCTTGCCGCTATAATCCCGGCGATTCCCGCTCGGGCAATGTTTTGATTGGGGAGCCGCAAGAGGCTAAATATGGGATTACCCGGGATCAGATTGTAGGAGCTTATAAACTGTTGAAAGGTAAAGGGGTCAGGCGCTTCGGGCTTCATACCATGTTAGCGTCAAACGAACTGCAAGGCGCGTATTTTGTGGAAACTGCGCGCATGCTTTTCGAGCTTGCAGTAAAGTTGAAACGGGAGGCCAATGTCAGGATCGAAGTTGTCAACATGGGAGGGGGTGTCGGCATACCTTATCGGCCCGATCAGAAGCCTGTTGACCTGGAGGCAGTTTCTGACAGCATGAAGGCGCTCTATGAAGAGATTATCATTCCAGCGGGGCTCGATCCTTTGCAGGTGGTCTTTGAATGCGGTCGTGTCATTACCGGTCCTTACGGATACCTGGTCAGCAGAGTGCGCCATGTAGCGAAGAAGTATAAAAGCTATGTCGGGCTCGATGCCTGCATGGCAGACCTGATGCGCCCAGGCCTTTACGGAGCTTATCACCATATCACAGTAATGGGGAAGCAGAATGAGCCGCTGGAACATATCTATGATGTGACCGGTTCGCTCTGCGAGAATAACGATAAATTTGCTATTGATCGGCCGTTGCCCAAGATAGAACCTGGGGATCTGCTGGTCATCCACGATACCGGAGCGCACGGCTATGCCATGGGTTTTAACTATAATGGAAAACTGCGGTCAGCAGAATTGCTGCTCCGGCAAAACGGAGACGTGGTTTTAATCCGACGGGCGGAGACAATCGATGATTATTTTGCAACCATGCGGTTTCCAGGTGTAACTGTCGAAGTATAATCTTTTTCACCCTTAAAAACTGTGCGGATAATCGGGGGCACGCATTTCTGTCGTTTTTCATTCAATGAGGGCCCTGACATCAAGGACGATCACACCGTTTCCCGGCAGGAATACGTATTAACCCACATAATAAACTAACGCAACGAGGGCAGTTTGCCCGAACAAAAATATCTCCATAGTGTAAAATTGTTGTAGGAAAAAATAAACAAGAGATCATCCTTTTTGGTAAAATAGAATCGCCACAAACTCAAATCACCAAAAGGAGTTGATCTCTTGTGAATACTATTTTACAACAAATCTGTGAACATTTCATTGGTGAGGTTGCTGAAGGGTGCACGACAAATTTATAACTAGCTATTGACCATCATGGGTTTGTATGCTATTCTGAATGCATAAATACATTCAGAAGGAGGGTGCCCCATGTCTTTTGAGCTGGAACATCTAACAGCCGAACGAGAGCAGCTTTACCGCGAATTATCCCAAATCGGAGATTTCCGTCGAGGTTCAATCTATCCCAATTATCGCCGCTGCGGAAAAACCAACTGTGCCTGTACTCAGCCCGACCACCCGGGTCACGGCCCCCAATACCTTTTGACAACGAAAGTAGATGGAAAATCCCATGCCAGAAGCCTAAAAAAGGGCATTGAATTGGATACGGTTCGCCAAGAGGTCGCCAATCATCAAAAATTCAAGGATCTGATTACTAATATCGTTGCGATAAATGCGCAGATCTGCGATATCAAAGAAACAGAACTTCAGGCCGATACAGAGGCAACGGCCAAAAAAGGGGCTTCAAAAACCAGTTCAAAACGGAAGTCGTCACCGATCTGAATTCGCTTCTGGGACATAGGGCATTTGATGCTGTAAACCTTGAGGCTATGGTAACCACCATCAAGAAAGAAGCGCTGTATATTTCGGTACGATTTCTGGAAAAGATGCTCAATGACGATCCTTCTGACTATGAAGGCACCACAAAACCATGCTTTTTTTGCGGGAAGGAAGCCCGCTATGCCGGCTGTCCTGCGAAAACTTTTACCACTATCTTGGGCGATTTGACCCTTACGCGCGCATATTATTGCTGCCAAAGCTGCGGTCACGGTTGGTGTCCCAAAGATTACATGCAAGGGTTTGGCGATTCGTCTTTATCACCCGGGATTACCCGGATGATTAGCCTGGTCGCTTCCTCAGAGTCCTTCCTCGCAGGGGAGAAACTGCTGTCTGAATTGGCCGCTGTCCATCGATCGGGGAAGTGTATAGAGCGTACTGCAAAAAGAATTGGTGCGGCCATCGCTGCGGATGATGTTGCCTATGTCAAAGAAACACCCAACTCCAGTGATACCATGTCTGTCGGGGTGGATGGAACCGGTATTCCCATGCGCCCCAACGAACTACTGGGCCGTGTCGGCAAGCAACTAAACGGTACTGCCAAAACAAGGGAGGTCAAGGAGTGTGTTATTTGGACGGCTGATGCTCGTGATTCTGAAGGCTACCCGGTACGGGACAAGGGTTCGGTCACGTACTCGGCCGGCATAGAAAGCTGTGCCTGGGGCAATACCGGCAGTGAGGAAGATGTTCCTGCCTTTGACAGGCGTGTTGAGCGAGAATTGACGAGAACGGGCTTTTTCCTTGCCCAGCGTCAGGTCTTCATGGGGAACGGAGCCCCGTGGATTTGGAATCTCGCTGAAATGATTGCGCCACTAGCGATTCAGATTGTCGAACTGTACCACGCTAAAGAGCATCTCAGCAAACTAGATAACGACGTTTTTGGTCCCGGTACCGATTTGGCCAAACAATGGGCTGGTAATCGCCACAAAGAGTTGGAAACCGGTAACTTGGATGCGGTATTGAGTGCCCTTGACTGTCAGAAGTCGCAACCGGGGGAGCGGGGAGAAAAAGCTGCCCGAGAGTTCGATTACTTCAGCAATAATCGGCACCGGATGAGGTATGATTATTTCCGCTCCCTTGGCCTATGTGTCGGTTCTGGCGTGGTCGAAGCCGGCTGCAAGGTGGTCATTGCTCAGCGCCTCAAGCGATCCGGCATGTTCTGGAGTGTTGTGGGTGCCAATGCAATCATCGCTTTACACTGCCGCCTATTGAGCAACAGGTTTGATAAATTTTGGGCTCGCTTTAAAGCCGATAACAACCCCCAAAAGGCTTCACAGAGGTCAAATTGTTAATTATTTACTCACAAATTTGTCGTGCACCCCAGGAATACTGACATTTGCGTAAGAACGCACCTTCTATCGTGCTGTTCGAGGAACAAGCGATTGCCGCCCTCTACGATTCAACATAGAACTTATCAACTTATCAAAAATATCTCAAGATATCCTCAAGGGTGCCGAATATGGGATTTTATCATTCTTGTTCCTCTACCCCTACCTCTAGGATCTTGTAGATCTCAGTCATGTCCACAGACGCTCTGATGGCATCAGCCAGCAAATCATACTGTTTTTCCTTATATTGCCGATAGTCGACCAGATCGAGATTCGGAATATCTATCCCTTTTTTCTTTAGTAGACTTCTCACCATGGTATGGCTGACACCATGATCGTCAAATATCCCATGTACATAACTACCCATGACGTTGTGCTGTTGGCAGCCGTCGAGCTTGTTATACTGGTTCGTGCCTGACACGCTTTCTATATAGGTCAGGGCCTTGTTGTTCTCGATTTGGGTCAGACCCATATGAATCTCATACCCTTGGAACGGTATGCCCGATAATTCCCTAAATGGTCCTTCTATATCTTGGAATACTCCGCGGACTTGAGCTCTGGTCTTTTCTTTGGCAAAAACGGTTAATCCCTCCAAAAGCTCCATACCGTTGATCGTTCCGCCATGTTCTACGCTATCCGGATCACTCAGAGTTTCTCCGAGCATCTGGAAACCCCCGCACACACCAAAAATCACTGTCCCTTGAGCAGCTGATTT
>DATIKA010000199.1:0-4938 GCA_035478055.1 Candidatus Limnocylindrales bacterium
GACACCGAACCATATGGGATCAATACCTAATGAAACTGCAACCGGGAAGAAAAAAGGAATGGACAGAATCATAATGCCGAATACATCTAACAGCATTCCTAAAATCAAATAAATGACGACCATAATGCCGATGAAACCATAGGGGCTAAGGTTAAGACTAATCACATATTTCACCAAGTCTTGCGAAACCCCTGTAATTGCTATGAACCGGGCCAATAGATAGCCTGATAAAATTATCGCGTAAATAAAGCCGCTCACGTGCCCTGTTGTGACAAGTGCCTCTTTAACCTTAAACCATGTTAATCTTTTCAAAAAAAGAGCTACTAAAGTAACGCTAGTGGCCCCAACTGCAGACGCTTCCGTTGGGGTAAAGAAGCCGAGATAGATTCCTCCGATGACAAGCGTGAAAATAAGAATGATCGGCCAGGTCGTTTTTAATGATCTGATCCGTTCGGACCATGGATAACTAGGACCGATAGGGCCTACTTCGGGAGTAATACGGCACCTGACGTAGACACTGACACAGTAGAACAAGACCAGTATAATCCCCGGTGTGATACCAGCAATAAAGAGGGCAGCGATGGAGGTGTCGGTCAAGATGCCATAGAATGCAAAACCAACACTTGGGGGGATAAGAATAGCCAAAGACCCCGATGCGGTTAAGGTGCCGGATGCTAGACGGTCAGAGTATCCGTATTTTTTCAGCTCCGGCCTGATGATGGAGCCCATGGTCGCGACGGAGGCAACACTGGACCCAGTCACGGCTCCAAAAGCCCCACATGCAAGCACTGCTGCGATGGCGAGACCGCCCGAAATTTTGCCTACCCACTTTTGAAGAGTATCATACATATCAGCGGCAATTCCGGATTGAGCTGCCATTTTGCCCATGAAAACAAATAGCGGAATGCAAATAATGACAAAATCAGTACCCGTTTGCCAAGCGACTAAAGTAGTTTGTGCAAGAGTAACCTTAACTCCCCCGGCAATAAAAAGGCCCATGATTGCAACAATACCGATTGAGAAAGCAACGGGCACTCCGATAATTATCAGAAAAACCATGACTGCAAGTCCGGTGTAACCCAGATGAATTAAATCCATCGAACCCCCTAGTGCCCTTGGTTGTTTTTCACAGGCCTGAAAATTGAGTTTAACAACAGCAGCACCATCACTATGCAGCAAAACACCATAAATACTCGGAATGGCCACAAGGGGAGCATTAACTCATCCGAGGTTTCATTGACCTTTAGCATGTAGGGAATTTCAAGAACCCCCTGCAAGCCGATTAATCCGAAAAAAACAGTACCGCATATGCCTGAGATTACACTGATAGCCTTTTTGGCCCAATATGGAAGCGCATTGAATAAAATGTCCATTCTTATGTGATGCCCACCTTCGAAACAGTCCCCTTGGATGGAAAAGAAGAACATAAAAAGTAATATTCCGGTAACCTCCTGGCTCCATACCAACGCATTGTTGAGAAGGTAGCGCATTACCACATCGACGGTGATGATAATCACCATGGCCGGAAGAATAATGAGTGTGCCTAATCTATCAATCAGCTGCGAAATCCGATGGGCGCAGTTGTACATTGCGCGGCTCTCCTTATACTCGATTTGATGAAGGAGTCAGTTTCTGAACCAAATATTTAATCAGAAATTAATGATACCCTGTACCGGTTTTTTTGTGACAAGCTCAAATATCTGGTCAGGGGTCAGAGTGGCATATTTTTTATCCAACTCCCTCAAATCTTTTACTAAATCTTTGGCAGGCAAACCTTTTGCCTCGTTCTTATCAATAAATTCCTGCCACATAGGCTGAACCGCTTTCCGACATTTTTCCACTTCCGCCGGTGCCATGACGATCCGCTCTACACCACCCTTCTTCATCTCATCAAGAGCAGCCTTATCGGCTATCTCATATGAACCTGATGCGATCTGACAGCCTTGTCTCAATTTATTATAAAAGAAGACCTTTAGATCTCGAGGCAGCGCATCGAAGGTCTTCTTATTCATACAGTAAGGAATTCCCATACGAGTGAGGCCGAGATCCGTTGAGTATTTACCGATCTCATGGAGACGGAATGATGCTGCGCTATTGTCAGAAAATAGCGCCCCGTCTATGATACCACGTTCAAAGGATGTTTGGACTTCACCAGATTGAACCATTACGGGAACAGCACCCAGTTTCTTTAGCATTTCGGAGCATACGCCACCAAACGAACGAATTTTCATCCCCTTTAGATCTTCGAACTTCCGTACAGGCTTTTTTGAAATCAGATTGTAATTAGAGGTGCAAGTGTAGAAACCGAGATAGACATCGTTATTTTCGTATTCTTTCTTGAAGTATTTTGGGTAAAGCTCTTCCATAATCAAACCGGCTGTCCATGAATTAGAAAAGGCAAAGGGCATATCTGCCACTAAACAAAGGTTGAACGATCCTGGTTGGTAAGCAGGGTAGCCCGTGGTGATGTCTGCGATATCCGAAACCATTGCTCTAAAGCCATCCTTGGCAGAGTGCAATACTCCGCCGAAATAATTGTCAAATATAATTTTACCGTTGCTCTCTTTTTCAACCATGGGAATCCATTTTGACAAACCGACTTCGTAGACTGGATAGGCTGCCGGATAGTACACGCTAAATCGAATTTTTTTAGGGGGGCCGTCGTAGGTGATGCTGCTGTCTGCTAATGAATCAGTCGTAGAAAGAATGACAACCAAAAGGGCAAATACCGCCGCAAAATACATAATCTTTTTCATAAATATTTAGCTCCTTTCTACCTTTGTGGTTAGTGGCATACTGATTATTCAGCAAATTGTGTACCATTAATGTATTAATTTAATAAGCTGCCGTTAAAACTGCATTTAAAATTAATTGTGTATTTCTTGACCAACGGGTTGTTTCCATATTTGAACTTTTTCATTTCACTTTTGGTTTTACAAATTTCCGGCCCGAACTCATTCTAATTTTCTGCCTACGCCTCAGCTAACGCCCGATAACGTATAATCTTTCACTTTTTTAAATAAAGGTACGGCAGTGCCCCGATGTGGTATCAGTTGAGTCGCCAAACACAAACTGGACCACAGAAAGGAGCACTGCCGTGGAGACGCAATCTATACCAACGCCGGAGAAGATCATCCAGTTTAACGAGTCGGCGATCCAGGGTCATCTATCGGAGATGGTTCGCCACAGTGTCGAGGCCACAGCATTGAACAGATAATTAAAGCCGTAGCCGAAATGGACAAGGCCACCCAGAATTACGCCGCCACTGCCGAGGAAATGGCCGCCTCAGCCGGACAGTTCAAGACGGGGTCCAATTCACTGCCAAAGCATATCGGTAGGTTTAATAATGATGAAATCAGGGTGGGAGCACCATCAAGCGAATGCACGGTGCTACCGGAAAGTTAATGCTTCGAGGTTGATTGCGGTAGTGGCATTCTCGAAGCTGCCACCGAAAGTTATGGCAAGGAGAAGCGTAGTGATCTCGGTCAACTCGGAATTCACTATCCGAGGGGTATCCGTATCCGGATGCCGCGGAACACATCAAGCCCGTTGCATCTATACTTCCCCTCTTGGTGATGGTGGGCCATTCATATAAAGAGGGGCGTTTCGATAAACAATATAACCAATCTTCCCGATAATGACAGACTTCATCTGCTAAACGAATCTATCGCAAGCGCGTAATTCACGGGGTCCTCGCTACGCTCACCGCCATAGGTCGTCTCAAATGATCATCTCACGAACGTGCGGATTCTGACGATCCATCAAACTGTCAGCTTTCCTCCGGCTTTAATGGCTTTCTTCGGCTGATCGCAACATACCTTGTCTCGGGAATGTGAACCTCATCCTTCTGGTTTTGCACCAGCCTCTTTTCCCTTCAGCGCGGTTACGCAGTAGATGCCCTCGCCGCTGCGGGCCGGGCCGTAGCAGAGGTTGGTAGAGCGGAATAGGGAATACCAATCGAACTTGCTAGAGGCTATCTCAAAAAAGATCTAGACATATGTGTTTGAATATACAATACATGGGGATGGAACTCACCAACGCCCAATGGGAGCGCATCGAAACGATCATCGCCAGTGTGCCGCGGACCCAAGAGCGGCGTGGCCGCCCACAACGGCATCCCCGCGAGGTGCTCGCCGGCATCCTGTGGGTCCTTCGTACCGGGGCTCCGTGGAAGGATGTGCCCCAACGATACCCGCCGTATCAAACCTGCCGTCGGCGCTTCCAACAGTGGGTGCGGCAAGGTGTATTCAAGCGCATCATCCACGAGCTGGCCGAGGACCTCTATGAACGTGGCGGTATCGACATCCGCGAGACGTTCATCGATGGTAGCTTCGCCCCGGCAAAAAAAGGGGCCCTGCTGTCGGCAATACGAAGCGTGGAAAGGGCACCAAGATCATGGCAGTTGCAGACGCTTCTGGTCTTCCTATCGCCGCTCACGTGGAGAGCGCTTCGCTGCACGAAGTGAGGCTGGTTGCCACCACGTTGGCTCGGCGCTTTATTGGCCCCGCCCCGGAGCGGTTGATTGGGGACAAGGCCTATGACTCCGACGGCCGGATCGGCAACTTGAAAGCGAACTGGGCATTAAGTTGATCGCTCCGCATCGCAGCAACCGGACCAAGCCTCAAAGCCAAGACGGCTGTGCGCTCAGGCGTTACAAGCGCCGCTGGAAAATCGAGCGCCTGTTTGCCTGGCTGTATGACTTCAGACGCTTGGTCGTGCGATACGAGTACCATGCAACCAATTTCCTCGGCATGCTTCAACTCGGCTGCGCCGCAATCCTGTTACGGCAATTTTGAGATGGCTTCTAGTACCTTGGGCTTGGCCGCGTATCAATTCTCCTTCCTGGACGGTTCCCGCTTTCTAATAACCCCAGAGCAATCAAGCAGCTGTAGGCGTTCCACTATTCATAATCGAGCCTGCGTTCAATGATAGATTGGC
>DATIKA010000200.1:0-5725 GCA_035478055.1 Candidatus Limnocylindrales bacterium
GGGCTTCTCTTAAGTTCATCTCACCATGATGAATCACTGCCGAGGCGGTGTTCAGCGAATATGCCAGCCCCAGCTTTTCAATCTCCAGCCCGTCCACCTGAAGCAGCAGATCCGGTAAATCTGCTGCCAGATATTCAATTATACCTGACTCGAGAGCCTCCCTTGCCCCCAGGGTCAGGTTCTCGGTGACAAACCTTGCGGCAATATCTTCCGGACGTCCTTTTTCCCGGGCCATACTGCGCATGTGGCTGGCATAAAACAATGTTGTCTTTTCATCAGCGGCTCCGGCGCCTTCAGGAGAAATGGCAATTGGTTGAGCGGCACCAACTGTAGTCCCTGGCGCCATCGCGGCAATATCAGAAGAAATGAGCACAAACGCGCCAGCTGAGCCGGCAATAGCACCGGAGGGAGCTACCAAAACCGCAATTGGAATTCTGGCGTTCAAGAAAAGCCTGTTAATTTCCATCGTTGCGTCAACCAAACCGCCAGGTGTATTCATCACCAGCACAAAGAGCTGAGCATCCATCTCCAGCGCTTTTTCCACCTGTCTTTGCAGAAAACTATTCTGCCCGGCGGTTATCGTGCCTTCCAACTCAACTACATAAATCGGGTCAACATTAACAGCGCCGGCAACAGAAACCATAACCACCGTCAGCGACGCGATCAGAACAATCAAGACTGTAATTTTGAGCGAAAGCACACGCGTTGCCCTCATTTTTACTGCGACCCTCTTCCCCGGCAACGATATCTTATTGTTTTTATTGTATCATAATTCTGTCTAACATAAAACACCTTCCGCCCTGCCAGGTGCCGCTTTTTGCTTGTAAAGACTGCAGAAAAAAAGAGGTTTCTGCCCAGCTCAGGTCGAAGTTTAAAGCCTGTTCCACCACCGCTAATGATACTTAGGTGATGGTTCTGCCTGAATTTATACTTTACGAGGTGGCTTCAATGTCTGTTAACCCGGCCGTAGAGCGGGCGCGTCAGTACCTGGAGAAGTTTGATCCCAAGCTCATTCCCCTGGAACATGAGAAAACAACAAAAACTTCCGTGGAAGCAGCTCAGGCTTTGAAGGTGGAACTGGGGCAAATCGCCAAGTCAATTCTTTTCCGTTCCGGTGACCGCTACGGTTTATTTGTCGCGGCGGGCGATATTAAAATTTGTGATAAAAAAGTCAGGGCTCTTCTTGACGGGGGAAAGGCTAAAATTGCTACTCCTGAAGAGGTGGAACTCAGAACCGGTTACCAGGTTGGAGGGGTGTGTCCGTACGATATCGATAGGAGCATCCCCATCTATCTTGACCGTTCCATGCAACGCTTTGACAAAGTATATACTTCAGCCGGGTCAAGTCATTCCCTGCTGCCGATTACTCTTGAACAGCTTCAGGCGGTTACCGGGGGCATAGTTGTTGTATTGGAAAAGGAAAGGCAACTTTAATCGTGTTGGCGTGGACTGCACAATTTTAAGTGTAATGATGGCCCGTTAAACGAACTATCTTTTTTTCCTTTTGCGATAAGTTTCCCTATTGGCCCAGAATTTTTCTACCTGGTTGGCGGTTTCCGACAAAGAGCCGCTGTTGTCAACTACGGCATCAGCATAATTGACTTTCTCGTCCAGAAGCATCTGTGAATCTACCCGGTCCACGGCTTCAGCGTGAGTCAGTTTGTCCCGCTGCATCAAACGTGCGATCTGTATTTCCCGGGGCACATAAACCAGCAACACGAGGTCTACAATATTTTGCATACCTGCTTCGATAAGCAGCGGAATGTCGTAAACCAACACTGCATCCGGATCTTCTTGCCGTATCTTTTCGGATCGTGACATAAACTGCGCGCCGACCCAGGGGTGCACAATTTTATTCAGCCTTTTCAACATCTTCCGGTCTTTAAAAACCAGGTTTCCCAGCTTAGCCCGATCGATTGTGCGATCCGGCAATAATATTGAAGGCCCCAGCCAGTCGACAATTTCCTGCCAGGCCGGGCGGCCGGGTTCAACCGCTTCCCTGGCTATACGGTCGGCATCAAGCAACTGTACGCCCTTCTCTTCGAGCATACGTGCCACTGTGCTTTTCCCCGAAGCAATCCCGCCGGTCAAACCGATAATCAGCATACAATCAATCCTCTCGCCCGGTTCAACTGTTTCCTGCTGACACTGCGGACAAAAATAGGTGCCCCGACCAGCTACGATAGTTCTTTGAATTGAGGCGCCACAACGACAAAGAGAACCTTTGCGGCCATAAACGGAAAGCTTATTCTGAAATTCCCCTGGAGCCCCCTGCGCATTACGGTAGTCACGAAAACTGGTGCCACCATAGACAATACCTTCTTCCAACACTGACTGAATAGCACTGTAAAGGTTGTCGGCTTCAGCCGGGTTAAGCGATGCGATAGCACGGCGCGGGTGAATACCGCTCCGGTAAAGACATTCGTCTGTATAAATATTACCCATACCGGCAACAAATCTCTGGTCCAGAAGCAGTGCTTTTACTTTTGCCCGCTTCCTGCTGCTGAGCAGGGACAGGAACTGATCCCTGGCGACATCGGTATAAATATCCGGTCCTGTACGTTTCAGCACAATTTCGCTAAGATCGGCGGCGTTGTCGATAAGCCAGATCCGGCCAAAGCGCCGCATATCAGAAAAATAAAGGGTCGATGCGTCGGTAAAAGGTAAAGAAACGCGCAAAAAACGGCTTTCTTCAAGAGCGCCTTGTTCAGAAAAGAGCAGGTTTCCGGTCATTCGCAAATGTACAACCAAAGCGCCAGGACCCAGGTTGATGATTAAATATTTGCCTTTACGGCTGACGCTGTCCACTCGTCGGCCGGCCAGGCGTCTGATGAATTCGTCAGGTGAAGGGTATTGTACTGAAGTTGGCATGTGCAAGACAGGAACAGCAAAAGTTTTACCACAAATCAGCGGTTCTAATTCCCGGCGAATCACTTCTACTTCGGGCAGTTCGGGCATGGTTTACTTCCTTTACTTTTTTTTGCAGCAGCTCGTTTTGAATGTCTACAGGGGCTTCAGTTCTTCCCAGTTGCGGCCCCACTTTAAATCAACCTGCAAAGGAACCGCGATGATCAGGGCCTGTTCCATTTCGCGCCTGACCAGCGGTGCAAAGAAGTTGAGCTCTGTTTCCTCTATTTCAAACAACAGCTCATCGTGTATCTGCAAAAGCATTTTCGCTTTAAAACCGCCATCGTAAATAAGTTGGTCAATTTTGATCATCGCTAGCTTGATCACATCGGCAGCAGTTCCCTGGATAGGGGTATTTAAGGCCATCCTTTCGGCGAAACTGCGCGTGTTGTGGTTGGAAGAATAGATCTCCGGCAAATAACGGCGGCGGTTGAATAGAGTCGTGACATAGCCCTGCTCGTAAGCCTGCCTCTGAATATCTTCCATATATTTTTTAACGCCGCGATAGCGCTCAAAATAGCCGTCAATATACGCTTTAGCCTCGGCGCGGGATATTTTCAAACCCTGGGCGAGACCGTAGTCGCTTGAACCGTAAATTATGCCGAAGTTAACCGCCTTCGCTTTTTCGCGCATGAGCGGGGTGACCTCTTCCAGGGGGATGAAGTTTACTTCAGCCGCGGTGCGCCGGTGGATATCTTCGCCGGAGTTAAAAGCATGTATGAGAATGGGATCCTGAGAAAGGTGGGCAAGAATTCTCAGTTCGACCTGCGAATAGTCAGCAGCCAGAAAAAGACGATCTTTAGTCGAAGGTATAAAACCCCGCCGGATGCGCCGACCCTCCTCAAGACGAACGGGTATGTTTTGCAAATTTGGCTCGCTGCTGCTTAAACGTCCGGTGGCAGTAACTGTCTGATTAAAGATCGTATAAATCTTCTGCTCCTGCGGGTCTACCTGGGCGATTAAACTGGAAAGGTACGTTCCTTCCAGCTTGGACAACTGCCTATAATGCAGAAGAAGCGCCGCAATTTCATGATGACAAGCCAGTTCTTCCAGTACCCGGCCATCGGTAGAGCGGCCGGTTTTTGTTTTGCGCCCTTCCGGCAGTTTTAATTTATCGAAAAGAATAATCGACAGCTGCTGCGGTGAATTAAGATTGAACTGCTCACCGGCCAGGCTGTATATTTCCAACTCCAGATTCTGCAGACGGTTGCAAATCTCGTCAGACAGATCGCGCAATAAATCTGTATCGATAGTAACACCCTGCCGTTCCATACGAGCCAGAACTGCAGCCAAAGGCATCTCCAATTGATACAGAAGCTGTTCGAGCGATTGTTCTTTAAGTAAAACCAGCAGGCTTTCGCGTAAAGCAAAAAGCTGAGATGCCATTTCAGCCAACTGCCGTCCCCTCTGGCCAAGATCGCCGGCCCTTTGTTCACGTGAATCGCTAATTTCAGACGCACTATCCAGATGAACCCGGAGAATGCGCGGCAAATCGTAACTACCGAAAGCAGGATCAGTTAGATACGCAGCAATTTGTGTATCGAAAGCAAAAACCGGCGGTGTCAGACCATACCCAATGAAGAGGTGATGCCAGTATTTTACATTATGGACGAGTAAGCTAGCACCCTTATCCCGGGTAGCCGCAAGTTTTTTCCATATTTCCGTTTCAAGCCGGCCAAAAGAGGCCGGTTCAATGTAGTAAGTTGTTCCGTGGTCGGTGGCCAGAGCAAGAAGTTCAACCGGCTGACGCCAGTAGGGACGGCCAGTGGGGTATTCAACCAACAACGCAAGGGTATCTCCTGCACCAAGCTTGTCCAACAACTGAAAAACCTCGGCTTCGGTTGCAGCTATTTTTCCATTGACCAAAAGGCTGGTTTGGACAGTGTTGTTACGCAACGACGGCTGTATTTTGGCGGCGAGGCTTTTAAAACCAAGGTCGTTGAAAAGCGGTAACAGGAGGTTATTGTCCGGGGTTGTACGGCGGCACTGTTCCCAATCGAGATCGAACGGCACAGTACGACACAGAGTTACCAGCTGACGCCCGATAAAAAGTTGTTCCCTGTATTCTTCCAGGTTTTGGGCAAGCTTACCTTTAAACTGATCCATATGCGCATAGATCTGTTCCAGCGAACCGTATTCCTCGATCAAGCGCCGCGCCGTTTTACCGCCGATACCGGGCACTCCCGGAATGTTATCGGAAGGATCTCCCTTCAATGCTTTAAAGTCGATCACTTGCTGCGGCTCCAGACCATACTGTTCCTTCAATAGAGAGCGATCGTAGTGTTCCATCTGGCTAATCCCTTTTTTTGTCAGAAGCACGGTAACATGATCGTTGACTAGCTGTAACAGGTCTGCATCACCGGTAATAATGGTTACTTCCAGCGCTTGTTCAACAGAGCGGTCAGCAAGGGTACCGATAACATCGTCGGCTTCGTAGTCATCAACTTCAAAAACAGCGATCCTCATTGCCGCAAGTATCTCACGTACCCTCTGTACTTGCTCGCTCAGCTCAGGTGGCGTTTTTTCACGCTGCGCTTTATACGATGGATCAATACGTACCCGGAATGATGGGCGCGGCGGATCAAAAGCAACCGCTACGTAATCCGGCTTTTTTTCTTCAAGTAGCTTAAGCAGCATGTTGGTAAATCCGTAAATCGCATTGGTGTGTTCGCCACGGCGGTTTTGCAGTAGAGGTAACGCGTAAAAAGCCCTGTACAGAAGGCTGTTCCCGTCAATGACTACAAATTTTTTCTGAAATAGTCTGTCCAATTATGTATATTTCTCCCATTGAAAAGCGAGCATTGAAATATTAGCGGGT
>DATIKA010000201.1:0-4667 GCA_035478055.1 Candidatus Limnocylindrales bacterium
CCTGGAAAATGGTCTCGATTATCGCTTCTTTGTTTATGGCGTAATTAAGAGCCTGGCGAACCCGAACATCCTGAAACATTTCGCGTTCAAGGTTAAACCCTAGGTAGATAACCCTCACCGCTGACTGGAAAACAACATCCATCTCAGGGATTGCCTGAAGCCGCTCGATTTCAGTCGGCGGCACTGCCATAATGGCATGTGCTTCACCGGTTTCGAGCATCATTACCCGTGAGCCTGCTTCAGGAACGAACCTGAAGGTAACACTGTCCAGTTGCGGTGCGCCACCCCAATAATCTGCATTTTTCTCCATAGTAAGTTGCGATCCACGATCCCAGGAGACAAACCTGAACGGCCCGGTTCCTACCGGAGCCACAGCGAATTCCCCGTCGGCAAGTGCTGTCAGCGAAGCAGGGCTGTGCATACCGATGAAGTTATGAGATAGATTGGAAGCAATCGGTGCGAAAATACTTGCCAGATGAAGCCTGACCGTATATTCATCCACTACCTCTACTTCATTTACTTCGCCCAGCAAAAAAGCAAAAACCGCAGCAGTTCCTCCCTCAAACTCACCCTTAGCCATAAACCGGTCCAGATTGAACTTAACCGCTTCGGCGTTAAAGGGTTCGCCATCATGAAAGGTTACCCCTTCACGCAGTCTGATGGTCCAGCTCAGGCCGTCTTCGGCAGGCTCCCACGATTCTGCAAGTGAAGGCTGAAGAGTACCATCAACATCCAGGTAGATTAGAGTTTCCACCATGTGCAGCGCAACTGTCGCCGCCGGAGAAGAACGCATCGTCAGCGGATCTAGATTTTCCGGCTCTGCACCGATTGCGATAACAAGATCCTGAGCAACATCAGGCACAGGTTCTTGAGCAGCAGGTGCAGGACACCCACCAGCCAAAACAGCAAACAGTAAAGCCGACAAGGTTACCAAAACTAAATACTTTCTCATGTTACTGTTCCCCCTTAATTCTTCTGATTGCAAAAACAACATTTTCGAACATGCAGGTTGTGCCTTTTTCACCACCTCACTTGCAGTTTTCAAAAACACTTAAATTATAACATATTTTAATAGATAATGAGCGTTATTTAGCTCTTTCCTCTTCATTCCTGTCTGAATCCAAAAGAATAACCGGTGTGCCGTATCAATTGCCCTGATGATTATTCTTTTTTGCCGACGGTACCTGGTTGGTAATTTTGGTAAAAGTTTATGCACTCTCACAGTAGATCGTGTGCAGTACGGGCAATAATTTCATCTTGCAACTGTTCGCTCAGGTTATTGAAATAATCGCTATAGCCTGCTACACGCACAATCAGGTTTCGGTATTGTTCCGGATCCTTTTGTGCCTGCTTCAGTGTTTCAGCATCAACGACGTTGAACTGAATATGGTGACCGTCCATCCTGAAATATGAGCGGATTAAGTAAATCAGGCTTTCCAGCCCCTTTGAGCCGTCAAGCAACCTGGGCGTAAATTTCAGGTTAAGCAGTGTGCCGCCAGTCAATAATTGATCCATTTTGGCCGCGGACTTGATCACTGCCGTAGGACCATTGCGATCGGCCCCCTGCACCGGGGATATGCCTTCGGAAAGTGGCATGCCAGCCTTACGGCCGTCCGGGGTTGCACCGATGACCGAGCCGAAATAAACATGGCATGTGGTTGGCAGCATATTGATGCGGTAGGTGCCGCCTCTTATCGTTTTGCGGCCATCCACCTGGCGAAGGAAACACGTAAAAACATCCCTCATAATACTGTCTGCATAGTCATCATCATTGCCATAACGCGGTGTTTTGTTACTTAAGAACTGCCGCATCTGCTCCCTGTCGGCGAAGTTTTCATTCAAGGCAGCAAGCATTTCATCCCAGTTATATTTATGATTATCGAAAATGTGGGTTTTAATGGCCGCTAAACTGTCAGTGACCGTACCGATACCAACACCCTGGATGTAGTTAGTGTTGTAGCGGGCGCCTCCGGCATTATAGTCTTTGCCGTTTTTCAGACAGTCATCGATAACCAGAGACAGGAAGGGGGCTGGCATCTCTGCAGCATAAAGTTTTTCAATGATCTGGTTTCCAGCAATTTTGATCTCGATGAAGTGGTGCAGTTGCTTTTCAAAAGCGTCCATCAGCTGGCTGAATCCATAAAACTGCCGGGGATCGGGCGTTTCAAGGCCGATCAGTTTACCGCTCCCGGGATCGACTCCCTGGTTAAGTGTAATTTCAAGCACTTTGGTCAGGTTAAAATAACCGGTCAGGATATAGCTTTCGTTGCCAAAGGCGCCCGCTTCCACACAACCACTCGTTCCGCCATTACGGGCATCAACCAGCGTTTTGCCCTGGCGGAGGAGCTCTTGAATCACTGCTTCCACATTAAATACCGAAGGTTGCCCCCACCCTTTTCTGATAATTTCCCCGGCGCAGCGAATAAAACGATCGGGGCTCTTCTTGCTGACTTGGATGTTGGTACTCGGTTGGAGAAGCTTCATTTCATCAATCACTTCCAACAACAGGTAGGTAACTTCGTTCACACCGTCGGCCCCGTCGGATTTAAGCCCACCAAGGCTGATATTGGCAAAATCCGTGTAGGTGCCGCTTTCCTGTAAGGTTATACCAACTTTAGGGGGGGCTGGCTGGTTATTAAACTTAACCCAGAAACACTCCAGCAGCTCTTTTGCTTTTTCTCTGCTTAACGTGCCTTCACTGATTCCACTCTGATAGAAAGGAGCGAGATGCTGATCAAGCCTACCCGGACTGAAGGCATCCCATGTATTCAATTCAGTGATCACCCCAAGGTGGACAAACCAATAGTATTGCAGTGCTTCATAAAAATTTCGCGGCGCATGCGCCGGAACGCGCTCACAAACTGAGGCAATCTGCCGCAGCTCTTGCTGTCTTACCTTGTCAACCTCGCAGCGGTCCGCCAGTTCTCTGGCCATTACAGCATGCCGTCCGGCAAAGCTGATCAGGGCATCGGCGCAAAGGTACATTGCTTTTAACTGCTCCCTCTTATCGTAAGCCTGCATATCGTTGGCAAAGTCTAGCCTGGCAATCGTCTCAGCTAGTTCCTTTTTCAGGCCTAGCATACCCTGGCCGTAGATCTTGCCACCGGCAACAGTGTGACCGGGGGCACGCTGCTCCATAAATTCAGTAAATAACCCGGCCTCATAACATTCTTGCCACTGGTTGCTCATCTGGCTAAAAATCTTATCGCGCATTGATTTGCCGTGCCAGTATGGTATGACTGTTTCTTGCTGCACCTTCTTCACCGTATCGCTGACGGCAAACGCTATTTTACCGCGTTCACTGATAACTTTTAAATCTTCCAGCGTATGACAGCATAGCTCCGGATAAGTGGGTGTTTCTTGCGGCCTCGGGCCGCGTTCGCCGACGATCAGTTCACCATCATTAATACAGATGCTTTTCTTTTCCATCAAATATTTAAAAGTGAGCGCCCTCAGCATGGGGGCGCTCACTTTATCCGCGTGCTGTCGATAGGCTTCGGTAACCAGCACTGCCCGCTCAATCGATAGCACGGGCACAGCACCTTCACTTTGTTGCCTGAGCTTTCTTATCCGTTCATTCATGCCTCTCTGCTCTTCACTCACCAGTATCTACCTCGCTTTTAACAATTAGACCGTATTGCATAAGGGTTTTCTTTATACGAAGCATTGTGTCCGGAGAAGGCGGTTCCAGCCCGGCCAGTTTATAGTTTTGACCCAGGCTTTTGTATTTTCCAACACCAAGGTTATGATAGGGAAGTAGCTGTACTTCCGTTAAGCCGAGTTGCTGCAGAAACTCTCCTGCTAGTATGATACTGTCACTATCATCATTAACGGTTGGCACCAGAGGCATCCTGACCTGAATCGAACACCCCCTTTGCGCCAGCTTTTTCAAATTCTGCAGGATAACTTCATTAGAAACACCGGTATAATGCAAGCTGCCAGTCAGATCCACCATTTTCAGATCAAACAGGAACAAATCTGTCCAGCCAGCGACAGCTTCCAGCACAGACCACTCAGCATATCCCGAAGTATCTACAACCGTATGAATGTCTTCATTTTTTAATCTCTGCAGCAGCGCCAGCAAAAACTCCGGCTGATAGAGCGGTTCACCACCGGAGAATGTAACACCCCCGGCAGATTCTTCGTATATAATCCTATCTTTAACCACTTCATCAATCAGTTCATCAACACTGACTTCTTTACCAGCAAACTCAATCGCCGCAGCAGGACATTCCTCTGTACAGCGCATACATAAACTGCAGCGACCCTGGTCAATTAAAACTGTTGAAGCGTGAAACGAAATAGCACCTTGGGGGCAAACAGCCATGCAAGCCTGACACCCCAAACATTTCAAGCCCTTTATTAACAACTGCCTATCCCGGCTGATACCCTCAGGGTTATGACACCAGCAGCATTGCATAGGGCATCCCTTCAAGAAAACAGTCGTTCTGACGCCCGGTCCATCGTGCAAAGAAAACCGCTGTATATTATAAATTGTACCTGTTTCCATTATATCATCCTTTGATATTTTAGCGATAAATAGCAGGTACACAGCCCCTACGACGCAAAAATCCCGTTTGTCACCCAAGATTTACACACCTTGAACGAAGTTTTTACTCTGCCGGTTAGATTCTATGTTGCTTCTTTTGCCGACAACAGCGGCAATT
>DATIKA010000202.1:0-4212 GCA_035478055.1 Candidatus Limnocylindrales bacterium
GCCTTTTATTACAAATGCAGAGGAGGGTGGTTGAAATGGCGCGAAAGTTTGCTCCGCCACGTAAAATGCTATTCATCGCCCTGGCCGTGCTTGCCTTACTCGTCGGTATTACCGCGATCTATTTTCAGTCAGTTAAGTGGCGTGAGTTGGAAACCGCTGTGGCGGATGAAAAGTTAGCCATCTCCACAGCACAGGCGCGTCTGAACCAACTGATCATACACCGCAACAACGCGCCCGCCTATCGACAGAGGCTTGAAGATGTGCAACGGATGATCCCTGCTGCGCCAGGCGAAGAGGAGATCCTACGATATATTAATCAAATGGCCGGTGATTACGACCTGCGCGCCCCTGAAATACGCTTTGAAGGCAGAATTGATGATGGGGCCGGCTATATCAATATGCCCCTGACCCTGACCCTTGTAGGCAGTTACACGGACATAATGATGTTTTTAAGCCGCCTGCGTGACGGGGAACGGGCAATCCGTGTCGATAACATTAATATTACCCGTACCGGTGCAGAAGGATCAGAGCTGAGGATTGCGATTACCGCCAATGCTTTTCACAAACCGGCTGAATAGGGTGATAGTTAAGTATACGCAGCACAGCCTTAAAACATTCTGCGTGTTATGTTCCCTTCAGGATCAGAATATGAGGTGCAATCGATGGAAACAGACCGGCGGATAACCGGTGCCAAAAAGGAAGGGATCGGCGCATTACTGGTTCGTGGCGGTGCTATAACCAGCGAACAGTTAGGTCAGGCGCTGCAGTTGCAGCGTGAAAAGACGCAGAAGGGTAGCCGGGGTTTGCTGGGGCAGACCCTGGTGGAAATGGGCTTCACCACCGAAGAAGCATTGACCAAAGCGCTGGCCTATCAGTCCGGCGTAGAGTACGTTTCGTTGGAAACCTATGGGATTGACAACGCTGCGGCGGGACTGATTGACCCCGATTCAGCCAGGCGCTACCAGTCTCTGCCCATCGGGTTTGAAAACGGCCGGTTAGTGGTGGCGATGATGCATCCCAATGATATTGTCGCCATTGACGATCTGCGCCTGATAAGCGGTCATGAAGTGAAACCGGTTTCTGTATCCGACAGTGAACTGAAAATTGCTATCGAGCAGTACGCCAGCGCCGGTGCCATTGTCGATGCCGGCACTGATGATGATACCCTGCCGGACGCAGAAGATGTGCAAAGCACTGCCACTGACAAACCGGCCGTGCAACTGGCCAACATTATTTTAAATCAGGCGATCCGCAACAGTGCCAGCGATGTTCATATCGAGCCCCAGGAAAAGAGTTTGCGTATCCGCTTCCGGATCGACGGCGTGCTGCACGAGGTAATGCGGCCCCCTGTCCGTTTGCACCCTTCCCTTGTATCGCGGGTGAAGGTGATGGCCAACATGGACATTGCCAACCGCCGCTCTCCCCAGGACGGGCGAACCACGAGGAAGCTGGACAACCGTGTAATTGATTTCCGCGTGGCATCATTACCGACTGCTTATGGTGAAAAAATTACTCTGCGCTTGCTCGACCGCAGTGCCCGCCTGATTACCCTGCCTGAACTGGGGTTTCCCGAAGCCCAGCTGGAACTGTTCCGCAAAATCATCAAAAAGCCGCACGGCTGCATCCTGGTTACCGGCCCCACCGGCAGCGGTAAAAGCACAACTCTCTATGCCGCGCTATCTGAGTTAAACAGTGTCGAAAAACACATTATTACGGTTGAAGACCCTATCGAATACCGTCTGGCCGGCATCAACCAGGTCCAGGTTAACCCGCGCGCCGGCCTCACCTTTGCGACAGGCCTGCGTTCAATCTTGCGCAACGACCCTGATATAATTATGATTGGTGAAATCCGGGATCGCGAAACATCGCGCATTGCGATCGAATCGGCGCTAACCGGCCACCTGGTGCTCTCAACACTGCATACCAACGATGCCGCCGGGGCTGTAACGCGGCTTGGTGATATGGATATTGAGCCGTATCTGACTGCATCTTCTGTTATTGGTGTGCTGGCCCAGCGCCTGGTCAGGCTGCTTTGCCTGCAATGCCGCAAAAAACACACCGTCCATCGCGAAAAACTGCTTATGGCCGTACCCGATTACCCACTGGCCAATGACGAAAAAGAGGCGACTATCTACCAGCCTGTGGGATGCCTTCGCTGCAGCAATACCGGATACAGCGGCCGCAGAGGGGTCTATGAGCTGCTTGTGATCAGCGATAACATCAAGCCGCTGATCCTGCAGCGCCGCTCCTCCGGCGAAATCGCCGACGTAGCGGCAAAAGGAGGCATGATCAGCATGCGGCGCGACGGTTTGCTCAAAGTAAGTCAAGGGCTAACCTCGCTGGAAGAAGTTTTGCGCGTCCTGGCTTAGTTGGGCCAAACTAGGCTGCGGATACCACGAAGCCGTTGCCGCCGGTGCGGTTTTACGATAACGTAATTTATCAGGGCAGCCGGCAACTGTGTCGGGGAGTTAAAAAAATGTTGGTAAGTTGTAAAATATTCAAAATAATGCTTGACGAATTACAAATTATATGTGACAATGCCATTAAGATGTGACTGAAAAAGGCAAAGCTACTGAAAAGTTGCGGCGCAAAGCTAAAGGGACTAAGGCGTTCTGGCATTATTGGGCGCTAGGTCAGCCAGTTGCCGGTTCATACGATGCAGGGAGAGCACACACCCTGCCGGAACCAGCCGGCGGGGTTTTTATATTATCAGGGAGGCTCAAGCCATGCACAGCGAATACAAAACCGCACAAACGTCAGCCCTGGAATCAGCCGTGCATCATTATTTGCAAACCGGCACCGGAGAAGACAAGGAAAAAGTAGTCCTGGCCGGTGAAGCCCTGATCAATTACTATGCCGCTCTCTATAGCTCGGGCCGATTTGACGAAGACCTGAAGCAGGCCGGCTACGAAGGACTCCTGAAGGCGTTGCATCGCTACGAGCCGCAGCGCGGCATCATGTTTTCCACCTATGCGGCCCACTGCATCATCGGCGAGATCCGTCACGATCTCCGGAACAGAGGCCCCTTCAAAGTACCTGACTGGCTGAAAAGCCTGCAGGCCAGGGTAATCAATGCTACCGAGGAACTGGCCCAAAAAAATGGCCATATGCCTACCCTGCACGAAATCGCGCAGAAAATAAACGTCTCTGCCGAAGGTATTGTCGAGGCGATGCAAGCCGGTTGCGTGTCTCTTGACGAGGTCGACCTTTCAAAAGTCAAAAGCCTGCGCTACGAAAGTTTCAAACTGCCGATCGAAGACGTGATCACGGTGCAAATGTCTTTGGACAAAATGGACGAACTGCAGAAGAATGTGATAACCTTGATCTACTACCAGGGCCTGACCCAGGAAGAAGCGGCAAAAAAACTGGGCATCAACCAGCGTAAAGTCTCCCGCCTGCTCAAACGCAGCCTGAACGAGATGCGCGCTTACGTCACCTGAACAAACCTCTTAAGTGTATAAACAAAAACGGTATATTTACAGGCGGGTCGCAGCTTTGAGCGGTTCTTTGCTTTTCGCCCGCGAAAAATATGTGTATATCTGTGTCTTAAAAAAAATATTATGCGGTATAACCAGAAACAAGAGAAGCAAATTGAAATGCTCTTGCGCCGGTGTTGCGAAACGAACCTGACGATACTGTTAAAACTACCGCCGTGGGGCGACGCAAAGCCAGGGGGCTGAACCCGCTGAAGGGTATGGCTTCCGGGCCGCCGAAACAGGGTATTTTGTTTTAGGATGGAATTAATGTCCATTTACCAATGAACTTCACGAATTTTTAACATATAATAACTGTTGACTTTTTTATGGTGCAAAATCCCAACAAAAAGGAAGAGAACTAAATGCAAAAATTGATACGAATGATTCACAGCCAAGAAAAAGGTTTAACGTTTGCCGAACTGATTGTGGTTGTGGCTACCATCGGGATTTTGGTGGCGATTGCGATACCGGTGTTTGCGACAGTTACAGTAAATACTTAATAGAGGAGCTTGCCAGGCAAACCTGGGAACCGTCGATGGGGCGTATCACTCGTATTTGACCGGTGAAGGGACACCTCCTGTTCCTGATGACTGGGCCGGTCTGATGGGCGTGCTCGTTCCCGGTCGCCTGGCAGCCGAGCCTATTTGTCCGACGGGTGGTCATTACACCTGGAATGCTGCCGGGGGCGCAAGATGCAATATTGCTGCCCACAATTATCAATTAACCCCGGTCACCA
>DATIKA010000203.1:0-4849 GCA_035478055.1 Candidatus Limnocylindrales bacterium
CCCCACTTTGAATTAAAGGTTGTAATTATTTCCGGCATCTCTTTTTTACAGATAACGCATTTCATTTTTTACGCCTCCAGCAGTTTTCCTTTTCGACATATTCATATTTATTATCATCGGCAAACCTGAAAACAGTCAGAACTTGCACATTAGGATGATCGGCAGCAACTACAACTGCAAACCTGGGTATATCACAGGTGGCTTATTGAAAGAGCACTCTAACGTCTTTATCTTCAAAGGCCTGGATTTCTATTTCTTTTCCGCTGGTAACAGCTGCAAGGGCATCGTCCAACCATATCTTTCTAATACCCATATTTTCCATTGCATGTTCACGGAAATCAATTTCACCTTTAGCGGCTTTTTGCCTTATATAAGAAGCCTGATACGAGTCATCTTGCGCCAAAACCCAAGCTCCTTTCTAATAAAATACTATAATATACTATAAAATGCAATAAAATGTTATAAATTTCGACGGTCTTTTTTAGATTAGAACGTCTCGAATCATTCCCGGTTCCCTCGCAATAGCCGATCGCCACTGGCCAAAGCCCTCCAGTGCTTTAACAACCTTTTTCAGCATTTCTTGAATATATTTCTATGATCATGTATTCGCTTCGCTCTACCTTAATCTGATTTCTCTTTTCTGTCATGGAAATAGGACGGTTTCCTTTTCATCGCAGAACATCTCCCCGGGGAGCTGGGGGGGGGTAGCGAGCTTTAGCATAAGGATTACGGGTTGGTTGGAGCGTGGGGTGTTTTCGGGTAGGGCCTAAGAAAAGTCTTTACCCCAAAATGGTGCATTTTTTAAATGCACCTGGGGCACCGCCCTCTCCGGGTTGATGTTATATGGTCACTTGTTTCACACAACGAATCCGCCCAGCTGCCCCGAGCTTTGGGGGGTCAACCCGATATGCCCCATTACCGGCATACCGCTGTCGGCAATGGCCTTGATCCGGCTGGCCACTCTCTGCCCCCCTACCAGCTTGATGCAATCCACCCCGGCTTCCTTGAAAAAGCGGCCGGCATTTATTACCGCCGCTTCATCGGATTGCTGGTAGGATAAGAAAGGCATATCGCCGACCACCCATGTATGGGGCGCCCCGCGGCGAACGGCCTGACAGTGGGAAATACAGTCGTCCATAGTAACGGGCATGGTACTGTCGTAACCCAGGAGGACCATGCCCATAGAATCACCCACCAGCACCATATCCATGCCGGCCTGCTCCGCGTATGAGGCGGTCAGGTATTCATAAGCAGTAATCCAGGCGACTTGATCTCTTTGTTTTTTCATCTTCATGAAGTCAATGACGGTTTTTTTCTTCATCCACCACTCATCCTCTCAAGTTAATGTTCAGAATTTCCAACTGAGGCTATTCTTTTTTCTTCGCGATTTGCGATCAGGTGCAGAACCGTTATAACGTCATCGCCCGATAGCCTGGGTCGGTGATCCCTTGATGTTACTGCCGGTCGAGGGTTCGGTATTGCACAGCTTCGGCAATATGAAGCGCTTCGATCATTTCTGATTTTTCGATGTCGGCAATTGTTCGTGCTACCTTGATAATACGGTCGTGAGCACGCATTGACAAGTTCAAATTTTGAAAAGCCTGGTGTAGCAGCTGCCGTGCTTCCTGCGTCAGCGGGCAATATTTTTCAAAATGGCGGGCGCGCAGTTGAGCATTGACGTTTACTTTTAATTTTTTGTAACGTTTCCATTGCATAGCGCGGGCTCTTTCCACCCTCTTCCGGATTTCACTTGAACATTCCTCCGGTTCTTGTTGCTGAAGCTGTTCGAACTTGATGCCGGGCACCTCAACCTGAATATCCAGGCGATCGAGCAGCGGTCCGGAGAGTCTAGAACGGTAGCGGTGAACCTGTGTCGGGCTGCAACGGCATTCCCGGCGGGGGTCGCCATAATTTCCGCAGGGGCATGGGTTCATGGAAGCGATGAACATAAAATCAGCCGGATAAGTAATTGCGGCTGCTACACGAGTTATTGTGACCATGCGGTCTTCCAGAGGTTGGCGCAGTGCTTCAAGAACTTCCCTGTTGTATTCCGGTAATTCGTCAAAAAAAAGAACGCCCAGATGAGCCAGGCTGACTTCGCCGGGACGCGGTGTTTTACCGCCACCGATAATTCCAGCGGTGGACGCACTGTGGTGCGGGCTACGGAAAGGCCGTTGCGTGAGCAGGGGTTTACTTGCAGTAAGCTGTCCGGCAACACTATGTATTCTGGTTATTTCAAGAATTTCTTCCAGGTTTGGGGAGGGCAATATAGAGGGGATCCGCCGGGCCAGCATCGTTTTGCCGCTACCCGGCGGGCCAAAGAGAAGAACGTTATGAGCACCGGCAGCGGCTATTTCCAGGGCGCGTTTGGCCGTTTCCTGCCCCCTCACTTCACTAAAATTGAGTTCGGTGCTGTCCGCTTTCTGCAGTTGAATCAAAACAGGTTGAGCTGTGGGCAGTTCACCGATGCCACAAAAAAAATTGGCCAGCTGGGTTAAAGTACTGGCACCTTTCACCGTTATGTCCCGGATCAGCGCTGCTTCGGTGCTGTTTGTTTCCGGCAAATACAGTGTACAATTTTTGAAGTCGTCAAGTTCATTCAGAGACAGAGCCATAGCCAGCGTGCCGGTAATACTGCGCAGGCTGCCATCAAGGGATAGCTCTCCTACGAAAACTGCTTTTTGCAGCGGCTCTCCTTGCGGTATTTGCTTTGTTGCGGCCAGAAGTCCAATTGCAATGGCCAAATCGAAAGAAGAGCCTTCTTTTTTTATATCTGCCGGCGCCAGGTTAACGGTCACTCTGGAATAAGGAAATTTAAAGCCGCTGTTGCGTATAGCCGCCCGCACTCTTTCTTTTGCTTCACGAACCGAGGCGTCAGGCAGGCCAATGATATCAAAAGCGGGTAAGCCATCGGTTATATCTACTTCGATATCCAGTGGAATTCCCTGGACACCTAGAACAGCACATGAATGGATTTTAGCTAATATGACAGTTACCCCCTCTGAATTCTGGTATTGAATACTGGCCGGTGCGGTAAAAGTACTTATTTTTTTCCGACGACCGCCTGGCACTGATCAACAGGATAATCATTAATTATTATGCAAATGTTCTCGAACTGCAGATAAATATCCTTTCTTTTTGTCAAAATAGCAGTTGTTATGTAATTTTGGAATTAATCCAATAGACTTAAAATATATTCCCGTAGCAATAAATGTATGTTATAATGCAACGAGATGGGATAGTATTATTCTGGTGGAATGTGGCGAGAACTGTGCCCAAAAATATAATAAACGGTCACTACAATAATGCGAAAAGGAGGAAACGAAATATGGATAAATGGGAATGTCAGGTTTGTGGATATGTGTATGATCCTGCTGACGGAGATGATGACGGAGGTATCGCTCCGGGAACCTCTTTTGATGATCTTCCTGATGATTGGGTGTGCCCGGTATGCGGGGTAGGCAAGGATCAGTTCGAAAAACAATAACATCTGAATTGTTTCCAAAATATTGCAGGAGGCATTGTCCTCCTGTTTTTATTGTCTAAAATCCCTCTGGATATTAAATTGGCCATGGCAAAATGAATTTTCACGCACTGCATGTGACTATAGCTTTCTAGCGCTAATCATCAAAATCAACCAGCCGGTAGCAATCACGAGGTAGTTCTCTTAAAAAAAGAGAAGGTCCTTCTGATACTGTTCCATAATTTCGGTAGTCTTCACGGTAGGTGAGCAGGTAAAGATATTTGCGCGCCCTGGTTGCAGCTACATAGAAAAGACGGCGCTCTTCAGGCAAAAAACTATCTCCTCCGCGTTGGCTTGGGAAATGACCCTGGTTCATGCCAATAATAAATACAGCATCCCATTCTTTTCCTTTTGCACTGTGGATTGTGGAAAGAGTAAGCTGACCGTCAGAATGGTCAAATGTAGAGGATGTATCCGCGAATAGCGATTCTTCGAGCACCAATGATTCTAAAAATGAAGCCAGTGAGTCGAAACGCTCGGCATATATAGCCAGGCGTTCGATGCCCTGCAGACGTTCATCATACTGATCGGGATAATTATTCTGCAGAATTATATCATAATTTTCAGCCATAATAATTGAAATCAGGGGAGGCACGTAATCGCTACCCCGTTTTGTGACAGCCTCCAATGTTTTACACAGTTCGTCCCATCCGGATTTGCCCCTTGAGGGTGTTTCTTTCCGCTCCAGGGCGGCCTCAAGCGGGTTGGAATGTTTCTTTAGCTTTGACCAAAGAGTATTAAAAGAGGCCGGCCCTATGCCTTGCTGCAGAGTAGCTATACGTCGCCAGGCATTCTCATCGGCTGGATTGTAAATTACTCTTAAATAGGCCAGAAGGTCTCTGACATGGGCTTTTTGGAAAAATTTAACTCCGCCAAAGGTGCGGTAGCTTATACCCTTGCGAGCCAGCGCAAATTCAACTTCCGGAGTTAAATAAGAACTACGATAAAGGACGGCAATTTCTTTTAAAGGCACCCCTTTGTTTTGCAGTTCCCAGATGTTTTGCAGGACAAAGGTTGCCTCTTGTCTCGCGTCAAGCATTTTTGCGATCACTGGCTTCTCACCGGGAGCATTCCTTGAAAAAAGTTTTTTTGGAAGCTGTTCATGATTAAAGCTGATCGAGCAGTTGGCCAGTTCGACAATCTCAGGGGTGCTGCGGTAGTTTTGCTCCATACGCGCTATCTGGCAACGAGCATATTTCTCGGGAAATGAAAGGATATTACCAATATTTGCATAACGAAAAGCATAAATAGATTGTGCATCATCACCGACGACGCAAAGTGAGCTGGTTCCGTTGAAAAGGTCAATGATGCGCGCCTGAATAGCAT
>DATIKA010000204.1:0-5168 GCA_035478055.1 Candidatus Limnocylindrales bacterium
CTCCATCATTGTTGCATAGGCAGTTTTTTTTAGTCCGCCCGGATACCCAGAATGGTGATAGTAAAACTTCTGCTCAAGTTTACGGCCTGTTAAAACCGCCTGGGCGGCATTCAGTACGATCACATGGTCGCCGGTATCCACATTGGGAGTGAATTCCGGTTTATGTTTTCCGCGCAACAAACGAGCCGCCTCCACCGCCACCTTGCCTAAAGGCCGTCCAGCGGCGTTGATGATATACCAACAGCGATCTGTATCGTCGTGGGGTTTAGCCATATAAGTGGTTCGCATCTCTACCCTCTCCTTTTACCTCTTCCAGTAAAGCCACAACCTACAGTCTAATACAACTGACCGAGCCTGTCAATATTAATATCAAGAATTTCCGCATGAAAGCTATACATTGCTATAAATTCCGCTACTTTAATCTGTGCATTTTTCAACAAATCTTTTCTTACTACTCAACAAACACAGCTTCCAGAAAATATTTTCGGATGATTATCTAAAATTAATCCTTACGCCTGGTAAATCACCCTCTCCAAACAAAGACCATGTGCAGGGGCTGTAGGCCCGGCTACCCCCTCAATACTACCGTTTAATGCTCCTTCAATTTCATCCAGGGTTAGAACACCTTTACCCGCCCGAATCAATGTACCTGTGATTAGACGTATCATACGATAAAGAAAGCCATCACCCTCGAAATGTAGTTGCACAAGCTGCTCATCCAACTTATCAAACAACATGACCCGGTAGAGTGTGCGTTCAGTGTTGGTTACCGGGCTGCCAACCGACCGGAATGCTTTAAAATTATGAGTCCCTTCAAACAGGTGCCCCGCTTTTTGCATATAGTCTAAGTCCAGTGATTCAGGTACATGCAAGCTGTAGCGACGTTTCATAACCTGAGGAAAAGCGGCACGATCTAAAGTATAACTATATATCTTTCGCCGGGCGTCGTGTCGGGCATGGAATTTCTCCGGAACTTCTTCCGCCCCCACCACTACTATTTCCGAAGGAAGCAATGAATTGACGGCATGTGGTAAATTCTCCGGTGAAATAAAAAAAGGTGCCATAAAATTGGCCACCTGGCCGCGTGCGTGCACTCCGGCATCAGTTCTCCCTGCGCCAATAATGCTTACTCTTTCTTTATAAATTATTGAAAGAGCATGCTCGATCGCTTCCTGCACCGTAAAAGCATTTTTCTGGAACTGAAAACCGCTCAGGTTGGTACCGTCGTAGGTGATATGAATAAGGGTATTGATCTTCATATCCTTCTCATTCCTTACAACTCAAGGATAAGAACAGCCAACAGCAGAATCAGGGTGATAATAAAAACAGCCCAATCTCTTGTTGCTATTACATCTTCATACATCCGCGTGCGGATGGCACCAATCCGGTAACCTCGCGCTTCCATAGCCAAAGCCAAATCATCGGCCCGACGAAAGGCACCAACAAAAAGGGGTACTATCAGCGGCACCAGGTTTTTCGCTTTACGAAAGATCGAACCGGTTTCAAAATCAGCACCGCGGGCTACCTGAGCGCGCATTAGTCGGTGGCTTTCCTCCATCAATGTAGGGATAAAGCGTAAAGCAATAGCCATGATCATCGCTATCTCCGCGGCTGGCAAACCCAATATTTTCAGCGGTTTCAGGAAAAACTCCATCCCGTAAGTAAGAGAAAGCGGCGTGGTGGTCAGAGTAACCAATAGAGTAAATAAAACCAGAATGATAAGCCGTGTTACAATAAACAGCCCTTCAGTTACCCCGGCAGACTCAATGGTAACAGAGCCTATCCTGATCAAAACCACACCTCCTCTGGTAAAAAAAATATGTATCAACAGAGCAAAGAGGGAGATGTAAAGTATTGGTCGCAGCCCACGGATTAGATAACTTAATGGAACACGGATATAAACAATCAAGCTGAAGGCCAAGGTTAGCAGTATAAGCAATCCGCCTAAGGTTTTCAGACTGAAAAGAAGCCCCATTACCATTAACAGAGACAATATCTTAAAACGGGGGTTCATACGGTGAATCAAGCTTTCTCCGGGCAAGTACTGCCCCAAGGTAATGCTTCTTTTCATCATAGTAAATTAATGTCGCCTCTTCAACGTATTGATCACACGCCTCGCATCAGACAATGTAAAAACGGCTGGGTCCACCGGTAGCCCTCTATCGGCCAGACCATACATGATCTCGGTTATCGGAGGCAGAGCCAGACCAATCTTGCGAAGCTGCTCACGCTGTCTGAATATATCAGTTGCCAACCCAGCCAGGACTAAACGGCCGTCTTTCAGCACAAAAACGCTGTCGGCTAGAGAAGCAGCTTCATCGAGATGATGAGTCGCGACAAGAATCGTTATTCCCAGATTGCGGTTCAAATCTGCCAGCAGGTTAAACAAGCTATGCCGACCGGCAAAATCCAGAGCAGCTGTCGGCTCATCGAGGATCAGCACTTCCGGCTTCAGCGAAAGCACCGAAGCGATAGCAACCAAACGTTTCTGTCCGGCACTTAACTGAAAAGGATGGCGATCTCGGTACAACCGAGCCTTCAACCCAACTTGCTCCAGAGCCTCTTCGACTCTCGTCGATTCATCCGCTGCACTTAGTCCAAGATTACGAGGTGCAAAAGCAACTTCATCGTAAACCGTATCAGAAAAAAATTGTTCTTCAGGCATCTGAAAAACCAGACCAACCTGCCGCCTCAACCTAATCATTTCTTGTTTTCCAAAACAAACAGTTCGTCCTTTAAAAAAAACCCGACCTGCTGTCGGCTTAAGCAACCCGTTTAAGTGTTGGACGAGAGTTGATTTGCCAGACCCTGATGGACCGATGATAACAGCAAATTCGCCTCGCTCAAGACTAAATGAAACATCTTGCAGTGCCCCTGCAGCATAAGAGGTGCCTGGCATATAGACGTGAGTCAAATTTTCAGTTCCGATAAACATAGACAGTTGACCAACTCCCAGTTATGCAGCAGTTGTGACGGAATAGCAAACCCGTCTTCCCGAAGCAGAGCGGAAAGTTCAACAGCTGCAGGGCCTTGCAAACCAAGATCATGCAACAGCAGCAGATCTGTCAACACATCTTCCGGTGGGCCCAGTTTGACCAATTTGCCCCGATCCAAAACAACAACACGATCAGCCATTACCGCCTCTTCAACATAGTGCGTAACATGGACGATCGCAGTACCCTCTTCCTTATTCAAACGTCGAACCGTTTCTAGAACACTATCGCGGCCGGCCGGATCAAGCATCGCTGTTGGCTCATCCATTAGAATACATTGCGGCTGCATGGCCAAAATACCGGCTATAGCCACTTTCTGTTTTTCTCCCCCGGACAACAGGTGAGGCGGATGCTTCAGATAACGCTCCAAATTCAATAAGGCAGATACTTCCGCCACTCTTTTTTGTATTTCCAAAGAAGGCAGAGCCTGATTTTCCAGACCGAAGGCAATATCCTCTTCTACAGTCGTCGCTATAAGCTGATTGTCGGGATTTTGAAAAATCATACCACACTGTCGACGGATTAGGGGTATATTATCATCATCGGTGGTAGAAAGTCCGTCCACCAACACTTCGCCGGAGGAAGGCTTGAGCAGAGCATTGAAGAGCTTCAATAAAGTAGTTTTTCCGGAACCATTCGGACCGATTACAGCAACGTACTCGCCCCTGTTTACAGCCAAACTGATCCCGGAAAGAGCGGGAGTAGAACTTTCTTTTTCTCCCGCATAAAAATAATCTACCTTTTTCACTTCAAGAAGAGTATTGAACAGGTCTTTCTCTGACAAATTATTCTGTAACAAGCTCAATTATAACCATTGGGGCGCTATCTCCCCGGCGTGGGCCTTTCCGGATGATCCGTGTATAACCGCCTGCGCGTCCTTCCATTTTGGGGCCGATCTCTTCAAACAGCCTTGTCGCTACGCTCTCATCAAGTAAAAACGCAAGGGCCTGGCGGCGAGCATGTAGATCGCCTTTTTTTGCCAGTGTAATCATCTTCTCGGCCAGCGAACGAATGGCAACAGCCCTGGCAGCAGTAGTTTCCATGCTACCTGTTCGCAAAAATGAGGTAACCAGCCCACGCAGCAGGGCGCGCCTGGGACCACTTTTTCGACTCAGTTTCTGGTATGGCATTCTCTGTTTCCTCCTTGACGGCTCACTTCCCGAACCTGTTGAAACTGAAACCAAGCACTTCCAGCTTCTGTTCCACTTCTTCCAGCGATTTTTTACCCAGGTTGCGTACTTTCATCATTTCATCCTCAGTTTTGCGGACCAACTCACCAACAATATTGATGCCAGCTCGCTTGAGGCAATTATACGACCGCACCGAAAGATCGAGTTCTTCAATAGTCATATCGAGTATGCGCCGCTGTTCTTTTTCCCGCCTGTCTGAGACTATTTCCACTTCATCGACCTGCTCGGTGAGATTAACAAACAGCAAAATATGTGTATTCAATATTTTCGCAGCCAGGCTTACCGCTTCATCAGGTCTGATGCTGCCATTGGTCCAGACTTCAAGAGTCAGCTTGTTGTAGTCAGTCACTTGTCCCACACGGGTGTTTTCAACCTGGTAGTTAACCTTTCGCACAGGTGAAAACATTGAGTCAACAGGAATCACGCCAATCGGCTGCTGAGGAAACTTATTCCGCTCGGCGGGAACATAGCCCCGACCGTTAACTGCAGTCATCTCAAAGTAAAGCCGGGCATTTTCTTCCAAAGTGCAGATATATTGCTCCCCATCCAGCACCTCTACTTCTGAAGACGCTTTTATATCTTTGGCTCTGACTACACCAGCCTGATCGGTATCAATAACCAGAGTTTGCGGCATATCAGTGTGTATTTTTAAAGATACTTTCTTCAAATTGAGTATTATTTCAATGGTATCTTCCAGCACCCCAGGCAGATTCGAAAACTCGTGCAGAGCTCCATTGAATTTTACATTGGTTATTGCTGCTCCAGGCAGGGAAGAAAGCAGTATTCGGCGTAAAGCATTGCCGAGAGTGGCGCCGTATCCCCTTTCCAGCGGTTCGACAATAAAACGCCCGAAGCTACCCTTTTCGTCTATTTCAACAAATTCAATTTTTGGCTTTTCAATTTCAATCATAACGTCCCCATTTACCCTCCTCGGTTGATATGTTGAGGGTGCACTATTTACTATTTGTTTAACGGGAATAGAGTT
>DATIKA010000205.1:0-4894 GCA_035478055.1 Candidatus Limnocylindrales bacterium
TACCTATTTTTCAGTATGCGAAAGGAAACTCAACTATGAGTTCATTGAAACCATGGAGGCTATTACTGTACGTGGCATTGTTGGGTGCGGCCGCCTTTTATCTTATGCCGGTATATGTGCTCCTGGTCACCGGCCTCAAAAGTTTTGCCGAAGTAAGTTTGGCCAACATGTGGCGTTTACCCGATGGTTTCCATCTGGATAACTTTGCGGCAGCATTTAATGTGTTAAGTCCTAACCTGATAAACAGCGTGATCATTGCAACAGTAGGGAGCATCCTGGCCTCACTGCTGGGTTCGGTGAATGGATATTTATTTTCGAAATGGCGTTTTCGCGGTTCCGATTTGCTTTTCACAGCGATCCTCTTCGGCATGTTTATTCCCTATCAGAGCGTTCTCATTCCCCTCGTTCGCTTCATGCACACTATCGGTCTGTATGGAAGTCTGTCCGGAGTAATTTTGACGCATGTTATCTACGGTATTCCGATAACGACTCTCATATTCCGTAATTATTATGCCGGAATCCCTGATGAGATGGTGGAAGCAGCGCGTATCGACGGTGCCGGTGTATTTCGGGTGTACCTGCACATCATGCTTCCTATGGCCATCCCCGGATTTGTCGTTACCCTGATCTGGCAGTTTACTTCATTATGGAACGATTTCCTGTTCGCGGTGGCACTTACCTCACCAGATAAGTGGCCTGTTACCGTTGCACTCCAAAATCTTGCAGGTACACACGTTGTTGCGTGGAATGTTCAGATGGCTGGTGCCTTACTTGCAGCACTTCCTACATTGTTTATATACATCTTCCTGGGGCGTTTTTTTCTGCGCGGCTTGATGAGTGGAGCGCTAAAGGCCTGATTAGGTTTTGTTCGTCAAGGCAATTAATTAACAGGCGAAAGGCTGGTGATAAATGGAGCTTTGCACTAAATTGTGTAGGGTCAAAAAGCAATGAATCCATGATCCGGTGTCTCTCAAATATTAAACAGGGGGTTATACTTACGATGCTTAAGAAAACGCTTGTGTTGTTCTTGTCTGTTGCCGTGTTGCTTTTGGCCGCTGGGTGTCCCAGAGCGGCTGATCCGGTACCTCCGGCTAATGGTGAAGAACTGCCCGCAGCTCTGGAAATAGTGAATTGGTGGACTGCTGGCGGTGAAGCTGAGGCCTTGGCGGCACTGTTCGGTGTGTTCGGGGAGCATTATCCAGATTATTCAGTGATTAACTCCACCATTGCCGGAGGTGCCGGGATAGGGGCACGTGCAGTTCTTATCGCGCGCATGGTTGGAGGCCGTCCGCCTGACACTTTTCAGGTACATGCCGGCCAGGGAGTGATCGATCCTTACGTCATTCCCGGGTTAATGGAACCAATCACGTTTATTTATGAAGAAGAAGGATGGCTTGAAGTATTTCCGGAAGCTTTGCTTGATATGCTCCGTTATGATGACGAATTTTGGACAGTACCGGTAAATATCCATCGTTCGAATGCACTCTGGTATAACAGAGCGGTTTTCATTGAGCATAATCTCACCGTTCCTGCGACGTTGGACGAGTTTTTCACTGTTGCCGAGACTCTCAGTAACGCAGGTGTGATTCCCCTGGCCCTGGGTGAAACATGGACGGTGGCACACCTGTTCGAAAGTGTGTTGCTTGGAACACTCGGCCCGGATGCGTACATCGGCCTGTGGAATGGAACAACTGCCTGGGACGGACCAGAGGTAACTTCCGCCATTGCAAATTTCAACAGAATGTTGGATTATGTGAACGAAGATTTTTCTGCCCTGTCGTGGGATGAAGCGGCCCGACTGGTAGTGGATGGAGAAGCGGCTATGTACGTGATGGGTGACTGGGCCCATGGTTACTTTATGGCTCAAGAATGGACCCCGGGTGTGGAATATGGGTGGGCGCCTTCGCCTGGCACAGCGGGATCATTTATGGCGCTATCTGATTCATTTGGACTGCCCTTGGGTGCACCCAACCGGGACGTAGCCGTTGCCTGGCTTCGAACGGTTGGTTCTCCAGCTGGCCAGGATGCGTTTAACCCGATTAAGGGATCAATCCCCGCTCGTACAGATGCCGATCGTACCCTGTACGATGTCTATTTGATTTCAGCGATGGACGACTTTGCCCGCGATGCGATCGTTCCTAGCTTTATGCATGGAGCCGCAGCTGCACCGGCGTGGATGGACGGCATCATCGAAGCAGTAGCTGTGTTTGCCGGCGACCGCAATGAACAAGCTTTCCAGAGTTCTCTGGTTGCTGCAGCGGAAGATGCTCTGGCCAACTAGCGTGTATGGCAACAAATGATCTTCGGAGTGGACGGCCTGCTGGGGTTGGAGATGCACACTCCGAAACTCTGTTGGAAACGTCAGATGGAGGAGGCCGCAAGATCGGTGATTTTGCGGCCCCCCTTTTACATTCGCCTGGAAATATTCCTGATTAAATGTTGACAGGTGGGGGCTGTGCCCGGCAGCAGGAAAAGTATGGTTTTATCCCGCCCAGGAGACGGCATAATAAGACGTGATTTAACCTAAAAGAGGTGGAGACTGTGGCCAGTCTAAAACTGATCAATATCAACAAGAGATTTCCTAATGGCTTCCATGCCGTTAAGGATGTAAATCTTGACATTGTGGACAAGGAATTTGTAGTTCTGGTTGGCCCTTCGGGGTGCGGTAAAACTACTATTTTAAGGATGATCGCTGGTTTGGAAGAGATCAGCTCGGGGGAAGTCTATATTGATGATCGATTGATCAACAATGTGCCACCCAAGGACAGGGATATAGCCATGGCTTTTCAAAATTACGCACTTTATCCGCACATGACCGTTTTTGAAAATATGGCTTTTGGGTTAAAGATGCGCAAAGTCCCCAAAGAAGAAATCAAGAAGAGCGTAAAAAAAACTGCCGCTATTTTGGGACTCGATCAGTTATTGGATCGTAAACCGCGCCAACTTTCCGGTGGACAACGGCAAAGGGTAGCGCTGGGTCGTGCCATCGTCAGAGATCCAAAAGCATTTTTGATGGATGAGCCACTTTCAAATTTGGACGCCAAGTTGAGAGTTCAGACCAGGGCCGAACTCAGTAAGCTGCATCGGCGCTTGGAAACAACATTTGTTTATGTCACCCACGATCAGACCGAGGCGATGACGATGGGCACCCGGATCGTGGTGCTTAAAGACGGAATTGTTCAACAAGTATCGGATCCGGCAGTGCTATACAATTTTCCGATCAATCAGTTTGTGGCGGGATTTATCGGTTCTCCGCAAATGAACTTTCTTGGCGCCCGAATCATAGAGTTAAACGGCGCTTTGTCTGTTCAATATCAATCAGGCAGCACCACGCTGCCTGTGAAGAAAGCAGCTTTTTTAAAGAATTTAGAACACCCGGGGCGGGAAGTGAATCTTGGCATTCGGCCTGAGCATATTTTGGTAGAAAAAAGTGCCGCACCTGGAGAGAATAGTGCCGTGGTCGATGTGGTAGAACCGCTGGGTTCCGAAACTTACCTGTTTCTGAACTTGGAAGGTACGACCGTTATTGCGAGGGTGGATCCTTCATTGGACATGCGGGTCAACGATTTGGTAACAGTTAAGTTTGATCCAGATAAAATTCATCTTTTTGATGTAAACACCGAAAAGGCACTTTTTGCGCGGGAACCAGCCTAGAGAACAATCAACAAAAAGAGGCGTTAGCGAAGCTGTTAATCCGGAATGGAAACGAAATATAACGCATGGTCATGTTTTCATGTTTGAACCGGACGGGAACGGTTATCGGCACGGCAGCTATTGCTGCCAGGTTTAAAAATGTCTGGTGTAGTGAATTAGCTCTTTGGAGTCAACCCCCGGTGGCAGTGCCACTCAGCCTGCAGCGAATGAGGCACCTCAAGACCGTGTTTTTCCAGAAGAAAGCCGCCGGACAGCACTGTAACAGGTTTTTCGTCAGCTTGAATATGGCTGCCTTCAGAGGCATAACCCGGCTGCAGACTTCCAGGATAAGCTCCAGCGAGCCTGACAGGGGTGTTATGATGTGGAAAAAGTGACCGGAGAGCCCTTAATGGCTGATATTTTCAAAGGCAACCGTGCCGATGTGAGCATTGTGGTCGAAAACTTAATAAAACTGCGTCGTGCTTTGAAAAAAAAGACCTTGTATTTACCGGTGACAATGCTCTTAGGTAGCACCCCGAAATTTAAGGTTGCCGACCGTAGAGTTTTCATTGATCACCCGGACCGTAGTAAGCTGGAGGCCATAAAAGAGACGAAACCCTTCTTCTTTGATTTATTCACAATCCGGCGAGACTTCAAATGCTTTTTATGAGCCTTTTTAGGTGATGACTAAGCTGTCAAGGTAAAAATACGATCGTGCCGTGCCGTAAAAAGTTGTCAACAACCCCGTCCCCTAGACATTCGTTTGCCATCTCTGATGGCCGAAAAATATTCCTGTGGAATAAAGCGGCCTGGCTGCTCCTGCTTGCCTGGGCCGTGATCCTGATCAGCACTAAAATATTCTGGTAACCGCCACCGCTCCGGCTGGTTTGATTATTGTTAAAATATTTATTTTATGGTATGATCGTCGCAGAGAATGGTAATAATTGGCTGGCGGCCAAAAAGGAAAGTCATCGGTCCGGCGCGGGAAGGGCATTTCAGATCGGTAAGAGATTTAGATCAAGAGTTTAAGGAGTGAGGCGGATTACGATGATGGCGATGGGCGGGATCTTTATGATTTTTATAATGTTCCTGGTTTGGCTGGTTGGAGCGGTTTTCCTGGTTGCTACGGGTCTTGCAGTTTACTACTATGTGGCAGGTAAGGATGAAGAGTACCGGCGAGCCAAAGGCCTTGCTGTCAAATTACTGGGGGCAGTTTTCGTAATGCTGAACCTGGTGGTTTTATTCATGATCCCGGCGAGAC
>DATIKA010000206.1:0-4500 GCA_035478055.1 Candidatus Limnocylindrales bacterium
GTGGATGCCCTCCTGAGGAAACAGTCGCAATATTCTATCGTGAAATTATTCACTTTTATACAAAGCGAAACCCACTCTCTTTAATACCCCGTGCTTTCCTTTTTAAGACAAGCATTTCCAAATAGCCTTTTCTGTAATTTCACTTACGGATCCTGTCGGTTATTTAAAAGTCATAGGATTGGACTACCCAAGGCACAGCGAAAACAGCAAGTGCACTGCCCTGGGAACGGTACGGGTGCCCCCGTGGTCAGGCGATGTAGTATGCCAAGCAAACCTTTACTAAAGTCAAATTTTTTTTCCGCATTCCATGAATTTCACTTAACACACTAGTTTTGTCATTTTTCATTTTCTCGGTCACCTTTGGTGTCAGGACTGCAGCGATATCTTCGCCGCATTCTCTAACAGCATAAACTCTCACAGCTTTCCTTATCTTCGGGTTAACAGTATGTATAATGTGTTAATCAGTAATGAAACCATCAAAACGCGTTTAACAGAGTCACGAAGTCTTGTCGCATTGCTCTGAAACCTGGATTACCCTTACTGGGAAAACTTTTTCGGGCTACTTTGTTCAGAATAATGGTGCGCCTGGCAGGAATCGAACCTGCGGCCTGCGGATTAGGAATCCGTTGCTCTATCCCCTGAGCTACAGGCGCCTGTGCGAGCAAACACATTGCAATTATAACTTCAATCATCGTCTCTGGCAATAGTTTGCAATCGCTCTCCGTTTGCAATCATTCTCCCCAAAAAACAAACATACCCTGTTCATTCGCCCGCTCCGTCCGGGAAGAGGGCTATATTTAAGAATAATCGGGCGGAGCTTTTACTCTTACGCAGTAATCATGGCAACCGTTTCGCTTAAAAGTTTTTCGATAGAAACAGCCTCAAAAGGTTTGCCTGATGCCGCGGCAAGCGCTATTAAGATTTCCCAGTTTTCCTTGCCAGCCGGGGGTTGGAAGGCCTGATTCAGTTCCTGCACTCTTCCCTCGCAGTTAACCACTGTTCCCCTGGTTTCGGCAAAGGTTGCGGCGGGAAGCATCACATCGACCACCCGCAGGTCATCGCGCAAGATCGAAACTAACGCCGTGGTGAAGATCTCCGGCGCAACGTTGGCAACCTCTGAGGGAAAGCCGTCTCCGACGATAAACATACCCTTAATTTTTCCCTGTCGGGCAGCTTCCAGAATCTCGTTATAGGTTCTTGTTTCAGATTTATCGGCTTTCCCAGCAGAATCAGGATCCGTGTTCATGCCCACAAGAAGCTGGCCCATAGTATTCCCGCCCTGGCAAAGAGGAAGAATTCCCCCCCGGGCATCATTACCGGCAACCAACGCGATCACCTCTTCCAGAACGGCCAGTTCAGCCGCGCCTACCTTCTGTCCATCCACAATGACGACGGGTCTGTGCGCTGCTGAAAGCATAACAGCCAGGTCTGCCAGAACAGAAGGGTTAGTCCACAGGGCCTCCCTCAGTTTAACAAAAGTTTCACTAATTTCTGTTTCCGATAAAGAGGATTTTTGACCCGGCTTAACCATGTAACCAAGTAAACCCTTAAGAACCCCCAGGATCTTCCCGGGGCTGACAGGTACAATCAAAGCCGCACTCTGATCCAGACGGGTGGTATGGCTGCTGATCAGAGCCAGCTTTGCACCATTTTCCAGCGCTACCCGCACTTTTTGTGCGATGATCGGGTAATCTTCCGGCAGATCAGAGTCTATTGCCAGAACAAAATCAGCAGACGTAACCTCTTCATAAGAAAGAAACCTGACTTTGGGCTTAGCGCCACCGAAGATAGGGTTGGTGCCAGCAATATTTGAGGTGCCAAGGACCTGCCGGGCCAGTTGCCGAGCCAGGTAACTTTCTTCATTACTCAGGGTTGGTGAAACCAGAACGGCAATACTGTCAGCACCAAAATCTTTTTTAACCTTTGTCAAACCGGCAGCAGCAACCGCAATAGCTTCTTCCCAACCGACCTCTTTCATTGTCGTTCCATTTTTTACCATTGGGTGATACAGCCTGTCCGGGCTATGAACAAAATCGTTCCTAAAGGACCCCTTGACACAAAGGTTTCCGTCGTTAATTTTCTGGCGCAGCGGTGAAGTCACCCGGTTGATTATCTCTGCCACAATATGCAAGTCCAATATGCAACCGATGCCGCACTGAACACAGGTAGTTCTTACCACGCGGTCATCTTTCCAGGGACCCGGCTTCGCAAAAGAACCTTTCGCTATTAACGCCCCCGTGGGACAAGCGCTCACACACTGGCCGTCAGACTCACATGTTGTATCGCTCAGCGGCAGTTCCAGATAGGGCTTGACTACAGTGTCGTATCCACGGTTCACTAAGCAAAGAGCATTTGCTCCCTGAACTTCCTGACAGATCCGAACGCAGTTAGCGCAGAGGATGCACTTGTTGGGATCATGCTGAACATATGGATGATCTTTGCTTATAGGATAGCGTTTCTGTTCCACACCAAGCTGATCCGTAGAAATAGCAAACTCAGTAGCCCAATGTCTCAGGGTGCAGGTAAAAGCGTCCTGACAGCCGCAGGAAAGGCAGCGTTTTGTCTCCTTCCCCATTTCATCTTCCGCCAGCCCCAAGTTGTATTCCCTGAAATCCTGTTTTCGGTCAAGTGGCGCCAGGTGGTGGACTTTTACGCGCGCTATCTTCTTCTGATCGGCAAAATCTTCCGGGGTAAGCTGATCCAGCTTGCCCATAGTGCAATTAAATAAATTCTTTTCAGAGGTTACCGGCAACCCCTTCAGATAAAGGTTCATCGCGTGGGCTGCTCTGCGGGCGGCACCTACGGCTTCCACTACCGTAGCAGGACCGGTGACGGCATCGCCGGCTGTAAATACACCTTCCATCGGAGTACAGCCCGTTTCCGTACTGGCAGCAAGGGTATTCCCATCAATGATCAAACCGCAGGCCTGTGCATTATCGAGATCTAAAGATTGACCAATCGCCATAATCACGTTGTCTAGCTCCAGTTGAAACTCGGAACCCTTCACCGCCAAAGGACGACGCCGTCCGCTCGCGTCAGGTTCACCCAACTCCATCTTGATACACTCCAAACCTGCTACGCATTCCCCTCCCAAAACAGCCACAGGGTTGGTCAGGTAATGGAACTTAATTCCTTCTTCCAGCGCCTCTTCAATTTCCACAGGGTTGGCCGGCATCTCATCCCGGCTACGGCGATAGATCACATTGACCTCGTCAACCCCCAAACGCAGAGCCGTTCGCGCTGCATCCATGGCCGTATTGCCTCCTCCGACTACGGCTACCCTCCGACCAAGTTCAGGAGGATTGCCTTCGACTACAATCCGCAGGAAATCGATACCGCGCAAGATTCCCGGTGTATCTTCCTTTTCCAGACCCATCCCCTGAGACGACTGACTGCCGAGCCCAAGAAAAACGGCATCATACTTTTCCTTCAAATTTTCCAGGGTAAAATCGCTGCCAAATACTTCCCCCAAGTGTACTTCCCGACAGAGACCGGCTATCAAGTCAACTTCCTGATCCAGCAGATCTTTGGGCAATCGATACTCGGGAATGCCGTAGCGCAGCATCCCACCCAGCCTGGGGCCTCGATCAAAGAGCGTTACCCGGTGCCCCTCCAGGGCCAGGTAATAAGCAGCAGTTAAACCGGCAGGGCCTCCCCCCACCACGGCAACCTCCTTGCCTGTATCCTCCTTTGCAAGGGGGGCATAAGAATTGATCATTTTTAAGTCAAAATCGCCGGCAAACCGTTTCAAATCACAGATGTTTACCGGTTCATCCACTATCTGCCGGCGACAATCTATCTCGCAAAAACGGGGACATACCCGGCCACAAATGGAAGGCAGGGGCATCTTCTCTTTAATCAGATCAGCCGCCTTCTTATATTCGCCCCTGTCAATAAAAGCGATATAACCCTGAATATCAATGTGGGCCGGACAGGCTATCTGGCAAGGAGCGATACAATCCCCACAATGCTCAGACATCAGGAGTTCCAAAGCTACTTTGCGCAAAGCGGTTAAAGCTGCGTTATCGGTTACAACCTTCATGCCTGGTGTTACCTCGGTGGCACAGGCTGGAACCGGGCCTTTGGGCCCGCCAATATCCACGAAACACATGCGGCAGGAGCCAAAAGGCTTGATACGCGGATCATAACACAGGTGAGGCACCACGATACCATTTTGCAAAGCAACCTCTAAAAGGTTGCTTCCTTCTTCAGCAAAAACTTCTTTTCCGTCTATAATTATCTCCACTTTTGCCATTTTTCCTCTCCCGGTTCATTTCCCTTATTTGGGAAGAAGTAGTAATTTTTTATTAGATCATTATGCGAAAACGAGAGGCTCGGAACTAACCAGAATAGCGTTCGCCTTGCAACTGTTGACACAAAGTCCGCACCGAATGCAGGTGGCATCATCGATAACATGCATTTCTTTCTTTTCCCCGGAAATAGAATTGGCCGGACATTGCCTTTTACATAAGGTACAACCCGTGCAAGCTTCAGGGTCGA
>DATIKA010000207.1:0-4025 GCA_035478055.1 Candidatus Limnocylindrales bacterium
GGAGTAGAAGCGTACAAGAAAAATATGCTCGCCCTTCTCCGAATAATTTAGGGACACGATAGAAATTATTCATTACTTAATTTTGACATTATAATATGTTTTGTTTAAGATATAAGCATCGCATTAAATCTTTACCGGCAGTGCTATGTCAGGAGGGGAATAATACGGACCAGAATGTGTTGTGCCAAAAAATATACGCTTTGGTTGCTGCCGCACCGGAAAATTCTTTTCATGGAGCATATCGTTTCTACGATCAACCCCTGGTGGGTTTTGCCTCTGCCTGTGATCCGTTGTTTGCTGATCTGAAAAAGCCGTCTATTGTCGGTCATCTCTTTCGTGCCCCCGCTGAATGGCTCAGTGGTGCCGTCACTGTAATTTCGATGTTCCTGCCTTTCAGTGAAGAAGTGCGCCGCTCGAACTATCCTTCAGGCTCAACCTCTGAGCAATGGATGCATGCTCGCTTTAAAGGCGAAGAGTTTGCAAATCAAGTCAGGAAATTTGTCACGGAAGAAATCATCGCTACAGGTAACTGCGCTGTTGCCCCGACTATTCAGTCCGACTTCAAAGCTGACTTTACCGCTTATACCAGCAGCTGGTCAGAGCGTCATGTAGCGTATATTGCCGGCCTTGGCACCTTTAGCCTAAATCGCAGCCTGATTACAGAACGTGGCGCGGCCGGCCGCTTTGCCAGCGTTATTACGGATCTTTATTTCCCGCCCTCACCCCGATTATACTCAGACCCTTTCCAAAACTGTCTTTACTCCAGAGAAGGCAAGTGCGGAGCGTGCATTGAGCGCTGTCCCTCTGGCGCGATCACACCTGACGGCAAAGATAAATACATCTGTCACCAGTACCTTTTTGTGCAAAACCCCATGCAAAACTTTAATGCCCAATTTGGCTACCCCTACAGCGCTTGTGGCAAGTGCCAGACCAAGGTGCCATGTGAGCAGCAAATTCCCTGATAAGCCAGGATCAATGATTTAGGATCACCTTAGAAGTTATTCAGCATCGGATAGATTCCATGGCCTTGCGCAGACATATTCGTGACGAGCATGCTCGCAATCATGCCTGGCTTTTTCGATACCTCACCTTGCCTGGCTAGATGGATCTCAGCGCTGGTTCACGCCAGTTTTGCCTTCGAAAGATTTATGTATGGAAAGGTTAACAGCTACCTGCACAGTGCTTTTAAATCCCGGATAATTTTTAGTACCCCTAAATTTTATAGGTCGATAAAGATATCTTCACCCCGTTTCTCCACACGGTAAACTTTCAATGATCGGGCCAGGCCAATTTTTTGGGTGATCACGCTGATCGCTTTGGGCCATTTAGAGATCCAGCGTACCAGGTGCCCGTCCGTCACATCAAAGCTGGAGCCGTGACATGGACAAGTTATAATAGTTTTTGCCAGGGTGCCTTCCGCCAAAAAACAACCCAGGTGAGGACACCGGCCAGTTGTCGCGAAATAGTTCTGATCCAGCCGAACTATCATTATATGTTTCCCTTCATGCTGAACTTTGATGGGTTTTCCCTCTTGCAAAGCAGTGGTATCAGATATTTTCTTCCACATTTCAGCATCTCCTCGATGATTATTGTCGGGTGGCCGCACCGGTCCCGGATCTACCACTCAGCAGCCGATCTCACCGTGATGGCCACAGCACCTTTGTCTCGTACGCACTTTTATCATGTTATTTTTAACAACCAACCTGATTTTGTGGAATAACGGAGACTGGTCACTATTCCAGTTGCTTAAAACAGCTTTCAAAGAGAATATGTTTGGTCGCTGTTCACACATAGGGCCCTTCCTCCGTAGTCAAGATTGTGATCGATCCTGTAATGTTATTCTTCAATCCTCTCCAATAGAATGTAGCTCCCCGCGTCGACAGCCTTCCACAGCTTCGGATTACCTGTGAGCCGCCCCAGAAGATTAACCGGGCTGGCTGGTCTGATCTCGGTTGCTGTAGAAGCGGGGGTATTACCGAAAAAAAGACAGAAGCAACGCCCATCGGGCCAATAAGCCAGATCCCCTTCCTCAACGACTGCTGTCGCATTTTCAGGTGCCGCAGCAACTGGTATCTCAAAATAGATCTCATCGCCCCAGGTCCTGACCCTACCCTTGATCGGTAGTTGCGTCCAGACCAACTGCGCGGTTTCCGTATCGTTTAACTCTGCTTCCATCTGCAGTTTTTCGGTAACAACCTTGATCTTTTTGGTCATTGTCCATGCCCCCAATCCCAGGATTCAGCTTTTACTCCGGTATTTTAGTCTCGTTGTTCATTCCATTGTGGATCTCTTTCCCCTGCGCTGATCGGGAAGCAATCAATCGCTCCACAGACCCTTCCCCTGATTTCTACCCTCTCGCTGAAATTGGTAAAACATATCGGCATACTTCACATTTGGAGGAATAGTCATCATCTGGGCATAACCTTCCAACAGAAGCCTGGCATTAAACATCTTGGACCGTACTTCCTGTTCCGAATCAGAAAGAGGTGGTTCAAGCCAAATATATGCCAGCAGCCGGTCAAACCTGTCTCGCTCCGTGACATCGAATTCCAACCAAACTTGCTGCCTCAAAAGATTCCTGGTGGTAAAAGCTGTTGCTTCATAGCCAAAGGGTTGATCAGTTTCCGGAGAATCTACGCCGATAAAGCGAAGCCTCTCACTTTGCCCGCGAAAGGATGCAACCACGGTATCGCCATCCACGACTCTCGTTATAGAAGCCTCAGCAATGGTAATACTTGCAATCGGCTCTTCTGCCGTGGGCGTTCTTTCTTCTGTTACAACCGGGGTCGGATCATCCCGGGCCGGTTCCTCTTCTGTTTGGGGAAGTTCTGGTTCGATTGTTTCGGGTAAATCAATTGCATCCTCAGGAACAACATAATTTTCATACATATTTTCTTGTAAAGGTATGTTATTTGATGCTACTTCCTCGGAAGGGGGCAACAGAGCACTGCTGACAAAGAATAAGGCTATAGCAACAGCAATCATGGCTGCAAAAAATCGGGAAGGTTTTCTCCGGAACAAACTGATTACAAGACCAAAGAAGCCGAAAACGAGCCCGATCAGGCCGAGGAATATAAACAACAGCCAGACAGCGCCCATTAAAAGAGCAATCAAACATACGATCATTATCAGACCATAAAAAACTCCACCGACAAACATTTTCCAGGGATTGGCGGTACGAAAACCGGGGAGTTTACGTAAAAACATTCCTAAAAAACACCCCTTATGTTATTTTGCAAGCAAGACGCTAAACAATTCAACGGAGAAGGTATAAATACCTTTAATTATTGCCAGAATATTTTTATATTTTACGGCAATATCATAGTTACAGGACACGGGGACGTTTCTCCTGTCCTGTTCCCGGCGACAAGTATATCAAAGAGACGTCAGACTGCGTGATAATCTTGCATAAATCTCTGCAAGCAGTAGACATAAAGTAACAAATATGGTATGATCTATCTACAAATCGGCAAAGAGTGAGGTAGATCATGGCCTACGCAAAAGGAGCAGGACACGGGGACCTTTCTTCCGTCCGGTTCCCGGCAACAAGTATGTTAAAGAGACGGGGTTATTGACAACACCACCGAGCTTAAAGCATTCCATATAGAAAAAAGTTGTCAATAACCCCGTCCCCTAGATATGCTGGGCGAAAACGAGTTGAATAGTTCGCTTTAATTAGAATGAATGATAATCTTGTGGAGAAGACAGACTAGTGAAATGGATTGTTTTGGCAGATATCCATCAAGAGCATAACAAGTGGAGACTCCTGGTTCAGGCAGTGCGGGAACACAGGCCTAATTTTGTGGCGATTGCCGGCGACCTGCTGCCCAAGGATCAGGGAACCTTGGCCCAGTTGTCTTATTTGCCTTGCTTAAGGATGTGTGCTCGTGAAATTAAAGCCGCGGGTGCTGAGATGGTGCTGATCCTGGGGAACGATGACAACCTGCTAGCCATTCCCGAGATGGAGAAGGGGGATGAAGAAGGACTGTGGCATTACGTGGCAGACCGGGTCAAAGAGGTCAAGG
>DATIKA010000208.1:0-9251 GCA_035478055.1 Candidatus Limnocylindrales bacterium
TAACATGTGCCTCCCCCCTGGCCAATGCTCTGATGGCAGCAATACTGGGCAGCTCTGTCCAGAAAACGCGCACCCCCCGTTCCTGCAGCATAGAAGCCAGAACTGCAATTGAAGGATCTCCTCCCAAAATCACCAGCGTCGGCGTTTTTTCGAGGGGTGATCTGGTTAACCTTGCCTGCACAGTCTTGCCGGTTCCGCTATTTTCGGTGGCTACAGCGTTTGCCAGATTGAAAAACCTGGTTACCGCATAATCCCCGACTAAAGGGCGAGCAATGACGCGTGAACCTATTTCCACTAATTGCAGACGGGTCCCGTTTTGGACGGGAATATCACCGGCCAGATCTGCCGATGTCACAAATTCTTCATTGTCTTCCAAATAGAACAAGTCTTCTATTTTGGAGCATAATATTTTCCCGATCTTGAGGGCAACCTGGGTAGAGGGAACAGCTCTACCCAGCTCAATGGCAATATAGGCCTGTCGAGTAATCCCCACAGAAACGGCCACTTCGTTCTGGGACAGCCCCAACCTTTTTCTTGCTTTTTGTAAATTGTTCTTGACACTCATGATGATAACATTGTACAGTTCTATTAACATGCTGGTCAAGTAAACTATACTAAATAGTCGAACCCAGCCATTATTATCAAATATTTACTTTTGTACGATTCATTCGTGCAGTTAAAAGGGTGAATAAGTAGCGCAAATTCATTTTACTACAACCGCCATACCTTTTTGTAATTTTCCGGTTTAGATATAGTCGGAGACGCGTTTGGAAAAAGATAAATACCAAAAGAGCTTTCCTTACACTTTGATCCTGGTAATATTAGGAATTGTCCTGATTGCAGTAGTTGTCTTTTCCTTTTTCCTGGGACGTTTTCCTATTTCACCAATCGAACTCTTCAGCATAGTTTTATCGAATATTTTTCCCATTACTCAAACCTGGACAGACCAGATGGAAACGGTTTTGTACAATATCCGCTTACCCCGAATTTTGCTGGCTTGTTTGGTGGGGTGTTGTCTATCGGCAGCCGGGGCATCCTTCCAGGGGATTTTCCAAAATCCTATGGCAGCCCCGGATATTCTGGGCGCTACTGCCGGAGCCGCATTTGGCGCGGCCCTGGCGATTCTTAATGACGGAAATTATCTGGCAATTTCGCTCAGCGCTTTTGTTTTCAGTTTATTGACCGTAAGCATAGTGTACTTTATCAGTGGGAAAGCCAGGGGATCAAAGATATTGGGATTGATCCTCTCAGGTATTATTATCGGTTCTCTTTTTTCAGCCGGAACTTCTTATTTGAAGCTCGTGGCAGACCCCAGCGACGAGCTTCCTGCCATTACCTACTGGCTGATGGGCAGTCTTTCCGGAGCAACCAAATCTACAGTGGGCATGGCCGCGATTCCCATGACACTGGGCCTGATTCCCATGTTCCTTATTCGCTGGAGGATCAATGTGTTAACTCTGGGCGACCAGGAAGCACGCACAATGGGTATAAGTGCTACCCGGCTGCGTTTATTTTTAATTGTTTGTGCAACTCTTGTGACGGCTGCCAGTGTCTCAGTCAGCGGGATGATCGGTTGGGTTGGTCTGGTTATTCCTCATCTGGCCAGAAGACTGGTAGGAAATAACTATAAGCACCTGATGCCGGCTTCCATGTTACTGGGAGCGACCTTCCTGCTAATCGTAGATGACGTTTCCAGAAATCTTTTACAGACGGAAATTCCCATCGGGATTCTTACGGCATTCATCGGTGCGCCTTTCTTCGTTTACCTCATTACTAAAAAAGGAGAGGTGTATTGACTATTACAGTTTCGGATGTCAGTTTCAGCTATGGCGAAAGGATTGTCCTTGATCACATTAATGTGACAGCCAGTGAAGGCCAGTTGCTATCTGTGGTAGGCCCGAATGGAGTTGGAAAAAGCACCTTGTTCTACTGCATGCTGGGTCTCCTGAATACCTTTAAAGGACAGATAAAAATAGATGACAAAGACATTAAGCGATTGGGAATTAAAGAAATGGCCAAACTGGTGGCTTACATACCGCAGAGTCATTACCCGTCTTTTAATTTCAGTGTTTTTGACATGGTATTAATGGGGACAACCAATCAGGTCCGGTCCATATCTACCCCAGGGAAAAAGCAATTGATGTTAGTGGAGGAAGCTCTGGACCGGATGAAGATTTCACACCTGAGAGCTCGCGGTTATACCCAGATCAGCGGGGGAGAACGCCAGTTGGTGCTGATCGCCAGAGCACTGGTACAGCAAACCAAAAACCTGATTTTTGACGAGCCCACTGCAAATCTGGACTTCGGTAATCAAATCCTTGTTTTGAGTCAGATCAAGTCGCTTGTGAATGAGGGATATACAATCATTCAGTCGACGCATAATCCGGAGCACACATTTATGTTTTCGGACTGTGTACTGGCAATTCACGATGGCAGAGTTCTGGCCAGTGGAGCACCATCCACTATTGTAACCAAAGAACTAATGCAAAAACTTTATAGCATTGATGTGGAGGTTGAAAGCCTTTATCAGGACAAGGTACGTGTTTGTATTCCAGCCATTGTTGTAAAAAACGGTCACTAATAATTATGCGTGCACCCTACCTGTTATTAAAGGAGGTGATCTGAATTCGGAAAAAATTTGTGCCTGAAAACAAGAATTTGGGTCTTGTTTCAATATAGTCAATTTGTAGAGAGGAGATATAATTTTGAAAAAGAAATGGCTAATCCTGTTAGTTACAGTTTTTCTTATAACCACATTGACGGTTGCCTGCGGCACACCGACAACACAAACGGCCCCTGCAGTTCAAACGGCCCCCGCAGCTCAAACAGCCCCCGCAGCTCAGACAACACCGGCAGCTCAAACCACACCGGCGACTCAAACCTCATTGGCAGCGCCAACCACACTGGCAGTGCCAACCACACCGGCAGTGCCAACCACACCGGCACCTCAAACTACACCGGCAGTTCAAACCACACCGACTCCCGCGCAACCAAAAACCTTCACTTTCAAGGATTCGCTGGGTCGTTCGGTAGTTGTACCGACCAACATCACGAAAGTAGCTCTTTCCGGACCGCTGGCTCAAATCGTGCTTTTTGCTCTCTGCCCGGACAAACTGGTGGGGGTGGCTAACGCCTGGGACCCATCAGCAAAAGAATTTCTGAAAATAGAACATTTCAATTTACCTTTACTCGGACAGCTTTATGGAGGCAGAGGTACGCTTAACCTGGAAACAATCGCCGCGACCGGCGCCCAGGTCATCATCGATGTTGGCGAAAGGAAAGATAATATGGTCGCCGATTTGGATAATCTCCAGGCACAACTGAAAATCCCCGTTGTTCATATCGAAGCCTACACCAGGAACATGGGAGATTGTTACAGGAAACTGGGCGAGTTGCTCAATATGACCAAAGAAGCTGAAATTTTGGCCAGGTACTGCGACGATATTTATGCCAGAACTCTGGATGTTGCCAACCAGGTCGGAGATAAAGGCAAAGTCAGGATGTTATATATAACCGGAGACAAAGGTCTTAACGTCATTGCTAAAAGCTCCTTTCATGCCGAAATAATCGATTTGCTGGCTAACAATCTGGCTGTTGTACAAAACCCTTCCAGCAAAGGTACCGGTAACGAAGTTGACCTGGAACAAATCATGGTGTGGAATCCCGATGTAATCCTCTTTGCTCCTGGTAGCATTTATAGTACTGTGGGCACAAATCAGGATTGGTCAACAATTTCGGCCATCAAAAACAAAAAATACTATGAAGTACCCTTCGGTCCGTATAACTGGATGGGATTTCCACCCTCAGTTCAACGATACCTGGGCATGCTGTGGATGGCAAATCTGCTCTACCCTGACGTTGCCAAATATAATTTATTCCATGAAGTGTCAGCCTATTATAAACTTTTCTATCACACTGACATAACTCAAGAACAATACAACAAATTGGTCGCCAATTCTATTGGTAAAAGATAAAAAAAAACCTACCTTTACCCGTCACAGTAATTAGTGCAATATTGTTGCCAGTTCCTGTGACGGGTTTCCTGGCTGTGGATTCCACTTTATTATTTGTACAGGCCGGATAGAAGCAGAGGGGAAAGAATGGACGACTTCGAGTTCTTTTTGAAAAAAGTAAATGATTTTCACGGGCATACATGTACCGGGATTGTTCTGGGAACGAGGATGACGTTAGCTGGCATGCGCTATCTGGGGCTTGACCCACACGCCAAGAATCGAAACATAATCGCCTATACAGAAATAGACCGGTGCATGGCCGATGCCGTACTGGTAATTACCGGGTGTTCTCTGGGTCGACGCTCCCTCAAATATGTGGATTATGGTAAATTTGCTTTTACTCTCATCGAACAAACCAACGGAAGAGCCGTCCGGGTGATTGTAAAAGAAGACTTTGGCGGCCAAAATAGTATGGAAGAAACAATCCAGAAAATCTCAACAATCACCGACGAAAAACTGATTACCCTGCAAAAAGTAACGGTGGATATTTCAGAGTACGACCTTCCTGGTTATCCAAAACGGACCGCGCAATGCTCTGTATGCGGGGAAAAAATAATGGATGGAAGAGACCTCGTAAAAGACGGAATAGTCTGCTGCCGGGCTTGTGCCCAGGGAAAATACTATAAAGAAGGATAGGATGAATTCTCAACTTATCAGTTACGATGCTATCTGGCAGCAGCAGATTAAGGCGTTTGAAAACAGCCATGATACTGCCAGCTACTGGAATGGCCGGTCGCAAACTTATGACAGCCGATGGCGAACGAGTACTTATGCTCATGAGTTGCTGAGTCGCATGGAACTAAAACCGGATTATAACATCCTGGACATTGGTTGTGGCACGGGAACTATGACTATTCCGCTGGCAGCGAGAGTTCGCCATGTCACAGCACTGGATATATCTCCCTTAATGCTGGAAAAACTCCGGCAAAAAAGCGCTAATCGGAATATTAATAATATTGAAATTATTCAAAAAGACTGGAACGAAGTTACCCCCGGGAAAGAAATACCCGAACATGATATCGTTCTGGTTTCCCGTTCACTGCCAGGGCGCTGTCTTTCCGAGATGTTGTACAGGTTCAACCAGGTTACAAAACTAAGTTGCTATATCGTCTGGAGGGCAGAGCGCAGGGATGAATATCAGGAAGCAATTGATTCGGTAATGGGTAAAAAACACAAACCCTATCCGGATTATCAACTAATCACCGGCGCACTGAAGAACATGGGTATATCACCCGGGATTGAGACTTTCGAGAGCACCAATGTCGAAAAATATCCGGATATAAAAGATGCGGTGAAGGATATGGCCAGAGGAGTGACGATAAACGATACCCAGTTTGCTGGACTTCTTGATATTGCCGGAAGGCGCCTGAAAAACCAGGATGGCTTTTACCTGGCTGCCTACAAGATGAAATGGGTACTGATTTCCTGGCATAAATCCACTTCCTTGATTGAAAAGCCGTAAAAACAGGAACTTCCGGAGATTTTGCTTAACTGGCTCAGTGGATCGGTATATTGATGCGGAGCAAGCGGTACAGTATGGTTATTATTGTTACTGGCGATATAAAAATAGGCAAGACAACGGTATGTAAAAAAGTACTGGAGATAGCGCACAACTCGGGTTATAGTTGCAGTGGGTTTATCACGTACAAGATGCCAGGGGAATCTTTATCCATCAAGAACATCCGCACCGGAGAGATGGCTACTCTAGCGATTCCGGGCGACAGGTTTGGGGGTCCTCTGGTTCCCAGATTCACTTTCGACCCCCAGGGCATCGATTTTGGTATCCGTGCCATGGAAGAGGCAAACTCGGCAGATATATTGTTTGTAGACGAAATTGGTATTATTGAGACCATGGGAGAAGGCTTCATCAAAGCTTTTGATTTTGTAAATAAGAGAAGGGACAAAACAAGTATTTTAGTTATCCGTGAGGAACTGTTGGAATATTTGCTTCCTGGTCTTGATGAAGAACCTCTGGTTTTCAAAACGACTGAGGAAAACCGAGACCAATTACCACATGATATATTCGCATCCATAATTCGTGGCAGGTCACATCCCTGAAACCTGTTCAGGTCATGCACCTCTGTCTTCGGCATACATTACCATTCCTCCCTGTCCCTGTTGGAGCTCAGTTATAAGGATAGCCGGACTCGGGTTTGGCGCTGATAGTAGCCTTGTGGCAAAGTCACTCTTGTCCAAAATAAAATTTCGTAACGAACCTGGGGTAAGACCGATTTTTATGACATTACCCAGAATGAAAGACGTTCGAAGAGTCATTGCCGTTGGTGAAAAATATTTCAATGGCATTGGGCGGCATGACTGAAGAAATTTTGATGGCGTATCCGTTCCTTCACCCCATTTCACCAATAAATTGATAGAATATAATACAGGATACCCTTTTGGGATATCACAGGAGGATGTGGGATGCCAAAGGTAACGAAAAAAGCCGGGAAAAATATACCAGCCAGCGAAAGTAAACCGGCCGCTGAAAAGCAGACCGGAAAGTATCTGGAAAAGGTGCCGGAAACCTTCGTCTTCTGGTGCCATGACGGGCAGGTTTTCCGAGATATCCACGATCTGCTTAACGGCTTCGACCTGATGACTGATGAGATTTTCATTTATCACGCTAATGAACAGAAGAATGATTTTACCTGCTGGATAGTTGATGTCATTGGCGACGTTGAACTGGGGCAGGAAATTAAAAAAGCCAAAACCCGTGAGCAGGCCAAAAAGGTTACCCAGCAAAGGTATTATGATCTTACCAGGCTGGAAGGCTAGACCCGGAAGATATCCGGGTTGACGGCCGGAACAGTCTGTGACGGAGCGAAAGAAGTTTTTGTCCTTTACTTCTTTCGCTCTTGCTTTTGATATGGACAGAGGTTTACCTGGTTAGCCCGGCCGCAAGAAGCCCGGCTGCAAGAATTGCCGGTTTGCAGTTGGTTTTTCATGCAGTTGATTTTTAGTTGGTTTTCCGGCCCGTCCGGCCCAAAGGTTGTGATATAATTGAAGAACTATGGATGCCAAAGATTTCAAAGTCATTACCACCAACCGCAAAGCTTACCACGACTATTTTATAGGAGAAAGCGTGGAAGCCGGCATTGTGCTTTCCGGCACTGAAATCAAGTCGATACGGGCTGGTTCAGTTAACCTGAGCGATGCCTATGTCCACCATGAAAAGGGCGAGTTGTGGGTGGAGAATATGCACATCGGCCGCTATCAGCCCGGCAGCTACATGAGCCATGAACCTTTACGCAAACGCAAACTTTTACTGCATAAGAAAGAAATACGTAATTTGACAGGCAAAATAACCCAAAAAGGTTTGACCCTGATACCTGTCAAACTTTATATCAAGAACAGCCGTGCCAAGATCGAAGTAGCCCTGGCTCGCGGTAAGAAGCTGTTTAACAAAAAAGACGATTTGATCAAGCGGGATACCGACCGTGAGATGCGCCGGTCTTTCCGACAACAGGATTTCTGAAATATTTGAAGGTCCAACAAGACAGGGCTGAATATTGGCCTGGATTGTAGTAAAATTATATTGAACGGCTGGTAATCTGGTTCGGTCCGGCAGGTTTGACTGTTATAAGTCCTGGGAACGCCGGAGGCTGAAAGTAGCAAGCCGTATTAATGGGGACGCGTGGCTTCGACAGGAGAGGTGAGCCGCGGAATTGCAAGCCGAGCTGTCATCAACTCGCAAAACTGGTGGCAAAAAACAAACAACGAAGAACCAGTATTGGTTGCCGCCTAGTAAGGCAGCACATTCAACCTGACCCCACCCTGACGGGTCGGGATTGAGTGACGAAAAGCCAGGGTGCCGCGGTCCAGACTGCCGATAAGGGCCGCGAAAGACTAATCGGCTGGCCCGCTTAAACTCAGTCATGAGAGGTTGGGCGGGTAAGAACAAAGGATTGACTAAGCTTGTAGTAGGTTCCGAGCAGCTTCTTTTGGACGGGGAGTTCAACCCTCCCCCGTCTCCACCATGAACACTGACGAGTTCTTAGACGCCTTGTTTGAGGGCTCGTTTTTGATTATATGGATCCCTGACCCTTCACAGGTTACCGCCGCCTGAAAGATAGGTATTAAAGGCGGCCCGGATTTGAGAGCAACAAAAGACCGGGATTCTTTCACACCAAAGTAAACTGCCTCCAGTATCATTAAGAGCAATTTTCTTTTCTCCTCTAAATTAGCTCCGAACCATAACTCCGGTTAATGGCTGATTAACCTGCCGGCCTCTTCGGCGGCATTGACACCCGGTACTACCAGAGAACCAGCTCATCATTCAGCATTCTGATCTGATAGTTGCATTCTTCGTCCGAGATCAGTTTATCAATAACCAATAATTATCATTCAACAGGGTTCAACTGAAGCTAAAGTTGAACGCTTGACCGTTCAAAACCGGTCAATTGAACGTTACCATTGAACGCCTGTGTTGAACAGTGTTGCTTTTAAATTTTTACTTGTCAACAGAGACTTGGTATTTCTTTGCATATATTGTTTAATTATCGCAAGCGATTTAAAATTATCGTGGTGTATCAACCGATTTTTTATATAAATGTACAAGGCGACAAATATGGATTTTAACTTTATTCTCAATTACTTAAAGGATGGCTCAAGCGCAATTTCTGCCAGAAATGCAGAAGAAAACATTTTGAAAGTTCCTGGTTTGTATTCCATATTCATAGATAATCCGGAAAATTTTAAAGCCACCTTTATTACTGATTATCTAATTAAAAAAAACATACGCATCATATATCTCGGTAAAGCGACTAAAAGTTTAAAAGAACGTCTTGTCGATGAAGACCTTCGTCATAAAAAACCTTCCACATTTTTTCGGGCTATAGGGACAGTGCTGAATTATTCCCCTCTCAAAGGATCACTTAACGGATTCAACAATCAGAATAATTATAAGTTCACCCGAGATGCCACAACGGAAATAATTAATTGGATCAATGACCACTTGTCGGTTAGACAGATTAGCCTTAGTTTGAGAGAAATTGAAGATTATGAACCTAGCGCGATAGATGCCATTCGCCCTCCGTTTAATACACGGCATAACTTAGAAGCACTTCCAGAATTAGCGGCACTCAGGAAACGAAGTAGAGAAATTGCCCAGGGAAAGTGAAGCTTTTGCGAAGTCCCTGTTACGTCTACGATCATATAATACCAATGCTCCAAAAAGGGCATCTATTGTTCAGAAGCTAAACTGGGTGTAGAATAGACATAATCAAAAGGAACTCCTTT
>DATIKA010000209.1:0-1994 GCA_035478055.1 Candidatus Limnocylindrales bacterium
ATCAGCACCGGCTTGTTACCCCAGAGCGCCATTAGCTGTGCTGAAAGGGCCAGTTGAATTGTTTTGCCAAGGCCCACCTGGTCAGCAAGCACAAATCTTGCTCCGTAAGGTTTCCTGTGATTTCTAAAAACCATCTCGACAAAGTATTTCTGATGTTCCCAAAGCCCGAGTTCCTCGCGATAAACAGGCGATTCAACTATTGCCTGTGCTGGTTCAGGCAATTTTTGCCATACCGAAAGATCATCTATTACTTCTCGCTCTGCGATGCGTCCAATATCTTCTACTACAAAATCGGACAGTGGAATCGCCGAAGGGTGGTGCCAAAAATAATCAAACTCATTTTGCACCCATTCTACAGCCTCCGGCGAGTTGTCTTCCCACAGCATTTCATAATTCAGCCGCCAGCCGGATAACGTTTCATTCACACTACCGATAAAAGCGGTTCTACTGCCATCCGCCATGGTAATTACTCCTGCCTTGCCGTGAATAAGCCCAAAAACATTATTAGGCAGCACCTTGATGTCAAGTTTTCCACTTTTTAAAAATTCATAGAGTCGTTTCAACCGCAGGGTTGCTGATGCATAAATCTTCTCCGGTTCGTTTTCACACCACTCGCGACGCAAAGCCGATGCGGCGGCAGTTGCTGTTATGCAATCTTCTTTTTCTAGTTGAGAATTACAAACCAGGCGCACTTTACCGCTGATACTTTCCAGCGCTTCGCCGGCGATTTCCAGAACTGAAGAGCTGAAATAACCGGCGATGCGGTCATAGCTTCTGGCGCTCTGCAATTTGTCGTTTAAAAACTGTTTGTCAAGCCGAGTTGCTCTTGACGAGAAGCGGTTAATCAAATCCGCACCCCCTTGTTATTACACGCCATCATTGCTGACTAGTTCTTTTAAGATCAGCGCCACAGCAGCTTCTTTTTCCCAATGCCTCATGTTGCTGATGTGGGCAAAGGCTGCAATATAGCCCAAGAACTCGATAATTAGCCTGCGCCCGTTTCCATCGTAGGTTGGAACCTCGTTTTTAAGCCAGTTTTTGCCAGGCATTACGCTGTCATCATCTTTGCTTGCCAGGTAAAGTGCCATAAATACATTGCGCAGCAGCGAGCCCGCAAAACCGTCACCGTTTAGATTGCGACCGGCCCACTCGCCGGCTGTTTTGAACCGGGCAATGTTTGCCCTGGAGTTTTCCATAAGCTCCTTATATCCATTGACGCCAAAGCCCCTGGCCAGTTCCTGGTAAGCTGATAACTGGTAGATATTATTCTTTTCCAGCTCCAGCCCTTTGAGATAGAGCCGCTCCTCTGCGGAGAGTTCCTTCCACATAAATGCGTCAAATTCATTGGGTATGAGCTGGTCGTAGGCAATCTTTTTAGCGCTTTCAATAACCTGGGCCACAGGCGAAAGCTCACCGTTTTTTTTCGCCCTGGAGAGCTCATAGGCAACGTCAATATCTTCGATCTTTTTGTAAGCGGTAAGCACTTTAAGCGATGCCGCATAAGCCGCCAAGATATAATCGGCATCCGTAAAGTTTGGCTCCTCTTGATCATCCAAGCGTTGCATATTCCTGATTTGTGCTTTTACCTCGTCTTCGACCGCAGGCATTACTTCATCTAAAAAGGCAGTTCTTTCGCTTTTTCTTTTGCGCAGCACCAACAGCACCGTGCCTTTTACGTAGTTGCCTTCTTTAAGACCTCCACTTTCAGTTTCGGTGGCAATAGTCCAGGCCGCCGTTACCTGCAACCCCGCTGCCCAAACGATATTGCGGAGATCCGCCCACACACTGACGTCCTGGTGGGTAAACATTATAATTTGCATGCCGTTGTCCGGCATATTTGCGGCAAGATTTTTATAAATCTCAATCATGGAGTCATTAAAGATTGTATCGCGGCCACGCACCGCCAGCACCCGCTTGCTGTCGGCATACCAGTCAGGGAAGGCTTTTTTAAGCAGTTTTTTATCCCAGGCCAGGAAGAACTCGCTTAGTTCATG
>DATIKA010000210.1:0-2055 GCA_035478055.1 Candidatus Limnocylindrales bacterium
CATTGGAGGGCTGGTGTTCAGTCTGCTGGCTATTTTGTTGTTTTTCCCCGTGTTTCTTCGTTTCAAGGACCGCTCGGGTAAAATGTAGTCTTCGAATGCGAAAAAAGTTGATTAAATATGGGATGTTGGAAGCCAAATACATTTATTTTTAAATACTGTTTAAAAATGCTAAAAAGCTTATTGTTTTCGCTGTTTTTCCTTGCCGGCTTATTGGTTTTTGTACCGGAGTCAAGTTTTGCCGATGTTCGGCGGAAGCTCACGCTTGAAGAGGTTGTTGCCATAGCCCGGCAGCAATCGCCAGATGCCTTTGCGGCGCGCCACCGCTACCGGGGCAGTTACTGGCATTACCGCAGCCACCAGGCAGGCTACCTGCCCCATTTGCGCTTCGATGCCACTATTCCAAACCTCAACCGCTCCATTTCGCCCATAACCCTGCCCGATGGCAGCGATATGTTTGTAAGACGAAGCCTGGCCATTTCATCAGGGAACCTGTCATTAAGCCAGACCATAGGCCTTACAGGCGGACAGCTTTTCGTTAACTCCGGTCTGCAGCGCATTGACCTGATAAGGGAAGACGGCACTGAAGTGTCGTACCTATCCACTCCCGTAAATGTGGGCTTCAGCCAACCCATCTTTGCCTTCAACCCCTTTAAGTGGGAGCGAAAAATTGAGCCTCTGCGATTCGAAGAGGCACGAAAACTTTACCTTGAAAGCCTCGAACACATCTCGCTCAGAGCCACCAATTTTTTCTTCGACCTGTTGCAGGGGCAAATCAACATGGAGATCAACAAGTTGAACTTAGCCAGCAACGACACCCTTTACCGCATTGCCCGGGGCCGTTTTTTGCTGGGGCGCATTGCCGAGAACGAGCTGCTGCAAATGGAGCTTAATGTTCTTAACTCCAAAGCCAACCTTGAGCAGTCGCGCATTAATTATGAAGGAGCTTTGTTTCGTTTTCGCTCCTACTTAGGCTTGGGCGACAGCGAAATCCCCGAACTGATACCACCCGGAAACATCCCCGATCTGCAGATCAATGTATCTGCCGCCCTGGCCGAAGCCCGGAAGAACCGGGCCGACATCATTGCCCGCCAGCGCCAGATGCTCGAAGCCGAGAGCCAACTGGCACAGGCCCGCGCTGACAACCGATTCAACGCCAACCTTTATGCTGTGTTTGGCCTTACACAAACATCCGACGATTTCGGAAGCGTGTATAAAAACCCGCTCGATCAGCAGCAGCTCACCATTGGTATTTCCATACCCATATTAGACTGGGGCGTGTCAAAGGGCAGAGTACGCATGGCCGAGTCGAACCGCGAGCTGGTCAGCACCACCGTAAACCAGGCCCTGGTAGATTTTGAGCAAGAGGTAACGCTTCGCGTCATGGAGTTCAACATGCTAAAGAGCCAGCTCGAAATTGCCCGAATGGCCGATATCATTGCCCAGAAACGCTTCGATATAACCCGTGAGCGCTTCCTTATTGGTCGCATCGACATCTTTGAGCTGAACCTTGCCCTGGAAGAAAAAGACCGCTCAAAGCAGCGCTACCTCTCCGCCCTGCGCACCTACTGGCTCGGTTTTTACGAAATACGCCGCCTAACGCTCTTCGACTTCCTCAACGACCGACCAATCGTTGTAAATTATGATGAGATATAAGGAGGAATGCTTACCCGTCGGATTTGGAGGGGATTGTGGGAAGACAGTCCCTGTTTTTCAAGAATACCAGGCAACGATCCACCAAGCATACAGCGTTTTTGGTGTATATCTGTTTTTAACCCAAACTACGCATTAAGAAAACTAAAACACAGAATCTCTTGATTTCATTGGATTCATAATCCGGTAACCCATTCCCTCTTTTCATTTAGGGTCAACGAACCCTGAACAACAGGCCTCTTGCTGATTCTGGATTTGCCAGTAAATGCCGATAGGCAGCATGCCTTTTTCTGAGACTTTGCAGATTGACCGGAGGGATCAATTCCTTGTTCCGCTCAAAAAATTCCATAACTATGCTTTCCATGATGGGCTTATTGCGCAGCAGGCCGAACAAAAGGCTCAGTT
>DATIKA010000211.1:0-2393 GCA_035478055.1 Candidatus Limnocylindrales bacterium
GTATGAGTGGTGAACTGCTTGTCAATAATGCCGATGCAGCCGATATCAGTTACAATTACAACATCAAGCGGCGAAAGACCGTCAATGGAGCAGAGTGCTTTTTCAAGACTGTTTGCCACCAGATTGTGACCGCACCCTTTGCAGAAAGGAAGGTTTTCGGTCGAAAGGAATCGTCCGTTCATGATAGCACCTCCGCAATGATCTCTTCAGGAGTTATAAGCCGTCCAACCGCTGTAACACTGCAAACACCGCTGCGAGCACTCTTTCCGAAAAGAATCTCGCGGTATTGACCCTGCATATTTTCCTCAACCATGATGACCTTTTTATAGCGGCCGAGTATCTCAAGATATTTCGGCGGCACAGGAAAAAGTGTTTTGGGTATCAAAAGCGATACTTTTTTCCCATCCGAACACAGTCTATCAACCGCTTCGCGTGCTGCCGCCGCAGTCACATCATAGGCAACAACCACTGTTTCGCCAGCAGCATCGTTCCAGTCATAGAAAGTGTAACTGTCTATATTTTTCTCCACTTTTTCAGCAAGCCGCCTGCTGTTGGCGAGAGCTTCAGGAGTGGTGTGCTGAAGATCTCCCTTGCAATCGTGCGTTGAAGCTGTGATGCGCACCTGATGTCTGGTGTTATCCACCGGAAGAAGTGGCGGAACACTGTCTGCTTCCGGAGCATAAGGCAGGTATTTGCCTTCACCGGTGTAAAAACGCCGTTTCAGCGGTTCTATCGGTGTCATGACAGCAGGATCGACATCCTGTACAGTCATAACCGTCTCTTTTGAAGCAAGAAGTATCACCGGACAGCGGAGCCGGTCGGCAAGCTGTACCGCTTTGGCTGAAATATCCCATGCATCGCGAGGGTCGGAAATACAGAGTGTGGGTATAGGATAACCACCTGAATTGATGCCGTTAATCAGAAGAAGGTCTCCTGTTGCACCACCAGTTGCAGTGCCGGTAGCAGGACCAAGACGCTGGGCGAGAATGATCACCATCGGCAGTTCCATCATGTGCGACATGCCTATTGATTCGATCATGAGAGCAAGCCCCGGATAGCTGGTTGCAGTAACCGGCAGCCGGCCCGCGGCGGCATAGCCCGCCATCCACTGAAGCGTTGTTATTTCGTCAGGGGCGGGAAGCACCACCGGGAAGCGCTTCGAAGCATAGAGATAAAGCAGGTTTGCAGGTGTTATCGGGTAACCGATGAATACATCAGCTCCGGCCTGCACCGTTGCCTCAATAATAAGGCGCGAATTGTCGATAAAATAGCGTGAATCTGCAAATTGTGTCATTTTTTAACCTCCTCGGTCTTGGGAGCCGTATGACGACCGCCAAGTGCAAGTACAACTATGCCGAATAAAACTATAAACATGCCTAATGTTTTCTGCATCGGTGGCCAGTGACCGAAAAAAGCCCAGTCAAGAAAGGTAACAAGTATAGCGTTTGAACCAGTTATAGCAATTGCAGGTCCACCCGGACCTTTGGTGACAGCTGTTTTGATTCCGAACATCCCAAGTGCAAGAAAGAGTCCGGCAACAAGCGCCGAAATGATCATTCCGATCGAGTCAAGCCCTGCCAACCCGCGACCGATGCCGAAGGTGAACAGCAGACTTATAAGACCTACTGCACCCGACGAGAGCCACAAAATTGCGGTTGCCGACAACGAATTGGTGCCGTAATGCCCGGCATACTTAAGCAGATAGTTGGTAATGCCAAACAGAAGCATCGTAAGCAGTCCGAAAAAAAGCCCTTTAAAAGAAGCATCTGCTCCGCTCGCCAACCCTATGGTAACTAAACCGGAAACTATGACAAAAAACCCGGCAAACTGCTGAGTAGAAAGTTTCTCTTTGAGCAATAAATAGGCAAAAAGTGCAACAAGCATTGAGTTAGTTGTTGTTATCGCAACGATCGGACCGCGTGCCGTAGGTTCGCTTGCAAGACCGAGCTTCAGCGTGAGCATGCCAGCGGAGAGGGTGATGCCGGCAATGATCGCTATCCAGACAAACTTCTTTGCCGGAATACCCCGATAACCACGGCCGGTAGTTTTAAACAACAACGCCGCCAAGCTGCCTGCAATGCCCATTGCGCACCAGACAAGTATAGGTGCCGATATGCTTGCATCAACATTGCCGTTGCTCCAGTGTGAAATGCAGCCAAGCAGAAAATTTGTAATTCCGAATCCGAAAAAACCCAGTAATGCATAACCGATCCATGCAGGAAAAGGCATAATATCCTCCAATAAGTCTAAATAAAAAGCTTTTAGATGTTGTTGTTTTCAGCCATAGCGCGGGCAAGCAGAAGTGCATTGAGCCGGTTCTGCTGGTCATCTGAACGGGAATTAAGTACAGCCGGCACTCTTGCCCCCAGAACAAGCCCGCCCCAGGTAGCATT
>DATIKA010000212.1:0-6050 GCA_035478055.1 Candidatus Limnocylindrales bacterium
AGCGCATGCAGCATCGCAGGGTTTGAGATGACGTGGCCACCGATAAGAACGCTTACGTCTTGCCCGAACTCAATTTCGAACGGTATTTGGGCGATGGTCGAACCGGGTGCATTGATCAGGATTTTTTGTACTGCCCCTGCGCCGCTTACTTCAACCGCTTCGTTTAGTTCCAGATCTGTTACTGCAGCTTCTTTAGCAACAGAAATACTGTTTTTTAAGGCGGATCGTTCAACAACCAGCTGTTGAACGGTCCCTTCGCCAAGATCAAGATGCCCTGCTTCCGAGCTTACTCTCACCTGCCGAAAAGAACCGGCAAGCCCGGTAATGCCTGCAGCTGACACGGTGGTCAATCCAAACTCACCCTGCCCAAGCAGATAAGCCGGAGCATCGATAGTTAACTTATCAATAACTACATTTTCAGCAATATGAACCCGGGCTCCAATTGCCGTTCCGGTAATAGTCAAAAGAGCCAGCTCTTCGCTGCTGATATGAACTTCAGCGCCTTCAACCAGAATCAGGACGGCAGAAAAACTACCGTTCAGCTCTGTTTTCTCGGCTGTCAATACTTCCACTTCGTCAAAACCGACAAAATCAGCCGCCAGTTCTTCCACCAATAACGCCCCGGTCTCCAGAAACGTTTGACCGACAACAGTTTTACCGGCAACAACCAACTTGATCCTACCTTCAGGGCGGTTTACCCTTACAATACCTATAGTAGAATCCGTCAAATAAATACTGTTCAATCCGCCACCCTGCACCAGCACCGAGCCTTCAACAACCACATTGAACAGTTTCAGACTGCCATCACCGATGCCAGGTCCCAGGTACAGGTTACCGGTAATATGCTTGTTTTCAAGAGTTGTGCCGGCATCATTAACCGTAAAATCACCGTTGACCATCTGCATGCCATCTGGGTCAACGAATTCCGACTCGCTTGCCGTAAAAAAGCCCCGCAGAACAGAAGCAAACCCAAAACTGTCAGTGTACAATATGACAAGTGCACTGATTCCAAGGGCTAAAACCGCTGCCACCACAACATGCAGAGGGGTTACCTTTTTTTTGCCCTTTTTCCTCGCCCGCTCCCGACTGTTCACGAATTTTGCCCTCCTTCAGATAGCGGAGAACTGACAAATGAGTAACAAATAAACCTGCTTCGTCAGCCAGGCAATCATAACCGCCACCTGCGGCCTTAGATCCTGAAGCTTTGCGCTCTTGCTTTTCAACAAGATTGCCTTTATCGGTCAGGTTAACTATAAAAAAACATATTATGTTATGATCACACAACAATTATTTCTATTTTTCACAGTAATATTATATGCTCTATTAATATTTGTCAATAACTAAATAATCAATACTTTGTTACAGGAAAGCGACCGTGATCTGTTGAACAGTGAAATTACACGAATCAACGAAATTAATGTTCAAAAAATACCTGATGATCGTCTGGTTGATCACTACTGGCGTCAGCCGCTTTGATACCGGCCCAACTATTGAATCCAGCAGCATGTTTACCAGTAGAAATAGCGTTTTCAGTTTAGCGGAGCAAGAATAAACCGTTTTTCTGGATGGACATTGACAATTACATTCTCACCGTGTGTTTCTTTGCATAAAAAGGTCCCTCCGTATTGGTGAGGGACCGACAAAGCTGATACTATTACAACCCGTATCGGCAACCAGGCTGTCGTGGCTTCCTCCGTGAAGAAGCTTTAGACCCTTGGCTTTGCGTCGCTGTCTTTCGACAGGTTTGCCTTTGTCGGTCAGGTTCTTAAGTTAAAGCAAAGCTGCGCTTTTGATTCTAAAGTATTCCCATTCTTTTGTCAACAGGTTCTTCAAGCTCATGCGTCTGCAACAACCAGCCTGGTTGGTAAAACATGTAATTTAAAGCACTTTATCGGCAAGCTCAAGGCATTCATCCACAGCATCGAGGCCGAATTTTAGTTCTTCTTTATTGATCGCAAGCGGCGGTGCGATAAAGAGGTAGTTCCAGCGTGGAAAAACGTAAACGCCTTTTGCTTTGAGACAGCCGCTCAACTGACCGATTATGCCGGGGTCGGGACCGTTCCAGGGTGCCAGCGGCTCGCGTGTAGCCCTGTCTTTGACCAGTTCAATAGCGGAAAAAAGGCCGATGGAACGCACGTCGCCAACAGAAGGGTGTTTCTCTTTGATCTCTGCCAGACGTTGCTTAAGACTTTCGCCCAGGGCAGCCGAGTTGGCAATGAGGTTTTCTTCCTCGTAAACCTTGATTGTGGCCAAACCGGTGGCACAGGCCAGCGGATGCCCGCTGTAGGTTAAGCCGCACCAGAGCATGTGGTCATCAAAATAACTGGCAATCTTTTCATTGACCACTACTGCACCCAGGGGGATATAGCCCTGGGTCAACCCCTTGGCCATGGTCATAATATCGGGCACGACATTCCAGTGATCAACCCCAAACCATTTGCCGGTGCGCCCCCAACCGGTCATCACTTCATCGGCAACAAGCAGCACGCCAAATTCATCGCAGATTTCCCTGATTCGCGGCAGGTATTCCTTAGGCGGCACAAAGACGCCATTGGTACCTGTTACGGGCTCGACAAAAAAGGCCGCTATTGTTTTGGGATCTTCATAAAGCATCACTTCGCGCACATGCTCGGCGCATTCCAACCCGCAGCCTGGATAAGATTTGCCAAAGCTGCAGCGGTAACAGTAAGGCTCAAAGACGCGGACAACGCCGGGAATGCCCGGTTCAACAGGTGGGCGCCGCGGATCTCCGGTAAGGGTAATTGCCCCGAAGGTGGCGCCGTGATATGAGCGGTAGCGAGAAATGAGTTTGAAACGCCCGGTGAAGGCGCGGGCAATCTTGATCGCGTTGTCGTTAGCCTCGGCTCCGCCCAGAGTAAACAAGGTTTTGACGAGATCGCCCGGGGTGCGCTCCGCAATCAGTTCGGCCAGCTTGGCCCGCGGCTCGCTGGCGTAGTTAGGGGTGACATAGCACACTTTATCGGCCTGCTCTTTGATAGCAGCAATTATTTTGGGGTGATTGTGCCCGATGTTGATGTTGATCAACTGGGAGGAAAAATCAAGATACTTCTTACCTTCGCTATTCCAAAACCAGCAGCCACTGGCCCCAACAATCTCTTCATACTGGTTCTTGCCCTGAACCGACCAGGAACGCAACACGTATTTTTTTTCCAATTCTCCGACTGTTGACAAAATTTGCACCTCCAATATTTTTATGGCATCAGTTTAAGCTTACCCCCCGCAGATATACGGAATGATCGTTACCTTATCTCCATCAGCCAGCATATTTTTGAGAGAAGCGTGCTTGCCGTTGACCATGAATTCAGCGGTAAGCAAACCTCTGTCGTCGATCAGGGCAAAGCCGAAAGACTCTTTCCATTGCCGTGAGAGATGCCCGGCCAGCTGCTGCAGGTCGACAGAGCTACTGTCGAGCTCGAGCAGAAGCTCGTCCGGATCGCCTTTTTTATGGTAGGGCGGCATTAATTTTATTGATAGTTTCATGCGGACACATCGCTCCTTCCTGTCACTGCAAAACCAACACCTGCCATCGCATTGGTGCGCTGTAAACCGACACTAAAATAATCTGACCATTGAAAGTATCTATTAAACCCATGGCGGCTATCCTGGAACAGGCTGTTTCCATTTTTATCCTTCGGATGGTATCCCTATGATTGCGAAAACATGAAGGTCTATTCTGTCTTTCGCTGCGTAATTCCTCTTAATTTGATTTTAGCAGATTTAGTTGGTAAACTGAACATTGATTTATCTTAAGAAGGGTTGCGGTAAACATCATTTTTTATCTTTTTGCGGCGTTCTTTCTGTCGATAATGAACCTGACCTCGATCAAGATACTACTGCCCGAGATTATGACCGATCTATCGGTCGGGCTAAACTGGCTGACCTGGGTCGTTAACGCCTACACCCTGCCCCTGGCAGTGCTCACCCCTGTCGCCGGACGTATCGCCGACCTGTACGGGCCGCGTCGCTTTTTTATCGTCGGTATATTTATCCTGGGACTCGGTTCCCTGCTCTGCGGTATCGCTTTTTCACTGCCATGGCTGATCGGCGGCAGGTTGATCCAGGCCCTGGGTGCGGCACTTTTGGTTCCGAGTTCATTGACCATCTTGCTTTCCCGGTCAACTGTGGAAACCCGCGGCCGCCTGCTTGGTATCTGGGGCGGCATCGGTGCTATGGGAGCAGTGATCGGGCCGGTATTTTCCGGTTATTTAACTGATTTTTTTTCCTGGCGGGGCTCGTTTCTGGCCGTGGCTGTGCCGGCCTTCCTGATTGCATATGCAACCTGGCGAACCAAGTTTGCCAGGCAAAAAACTGCCTCACTGGAAGATAACCGGAATACTGGTTTTGACGCACTGGGAACCACTCTGTTAATGAGTGCTATTGCCTCCGTATTGATGGGGCTTACCTTGCTGCCGGACTGGGGCTGGCAAAACAACTGGATCAGGATGAGCTTTTTTGCTTTTATGCTTCTCATGTATGCCTTTTACCGTGTGGAAAGAATAGCTCGCAATCCGCTGCTGGATCCCCTGTTGATGCGCGAACCGCGATTTAAATTAGGTTTGCTGGTCGCTTTTCTGGAACAGTTTGTCATTGCCGGCACTTTGTTCGTGATGCCGATCTTTTTCGGAACCGTGCAGGGACATGCTGCAGCAGCAACAGCATTGCTGCTAATACCAGCAGCGCTGTCAGTGGCCCTGGTATCGCCGATCGGAGGCAGGCTCTCCGACCACTTTGGCCCAGGGTTGCCCATCACGGTTGGCATGTTGATGCGTACCATTTCGTTTATAATGCTGTCACGTATAACTTCCGGCACAGAATATCTTTATATTGCCGGCGGCCTGGCTCTGAACGGGTTGGGTTTTGCCCTCACTTCCACCCCGGCCCTGCACGCCGTCCTTTCCACAGTCGACCCACGACAACATGGAATCGTCTCAGGAGTGCATAATATGATGCGCTTTACCGGAGCGGCGGCGGGAACAACTGCCAGCGGAATTATTTTGTATGCCCTTATACCAGCCTCTTTTGACAGTATTGCCGGGCCTATCCCCGGTTTTCATGAGGCTTTCATGCTGGGGGCGGCGGTGTGCCTGCCCGGCATAGCGGCAGGCATTTACCTCGCCCGGCAGCGTCTCATTAATGCCTGATCACCGCGGCCATTCTGCGTCTGGCTGCCATGCCTTGAACGCACTGCTTTGAAGCCAGAGATGATATCTGCGAAGTTCTGCGGTAATCGCAGCCTGGCGTTCTTGCTGATAGGCCGTTTTGAGAAGATCAAGCCGTTCGTTGATATTTTTTTCGGCGGCCTGCATCGCAGCGAGTCGGCTGATATTTTCAGCAGCCATGGAGAGGGCACAGGCGCGGTAGATAGCGCGAAACAAAAAAATACTGGCGCAGCAGAGACGATAAGAGCTGCCGGGCAGGCATGGTAAATGTGGGCAAGGAGCGCAACTGCCACTTAAGCCTTTTTTCCTGAAGCGCGGTAAGTTTAACAGGCAAAAGGGTTTCTACCTGGGAAGTGAAACCACCGGGCAGCGGGCGGTTGTAGAAAAGCATTACCCGCGCCACCCCCTCTTCACTGCGCCACCGTTCAATTCTTTCGAGCAGCAGTTGAATAAACGGGGTAATCGCACCGATCGAGGCAGGCAGGGGGCGATGTAGCGCAGGCCCGGTGGGCCATCACCCGAGGCTACTACCACTGTGGAGTAAGCCATGGCGCCGTATTTGCGCAGCTGGGCTATAAATTTGGCCGCAGCGGCCCCCTGCTGGCCGATCGAACAGTAAACACAGAGAACATCTTTCCCTGCCTGGTTGATAATCGTGTCAAGAGCGATGGCGGTCTTGCCAATCTGGCGGTCGCCCAGGATCAGTTCGCGCTGGCCCCGTCCGACCGGAATCAGCGCATAGACCACCTTCAAACCAGCGATAATATCTTTTAACTCTTCGGAACCGGCCTGCACAAAGCGAAAAATATTATCGATGTTGTATAATTTAGTTTCGAAAGCGGTTATCCCTTTCTGCATCAGCAGGGAATC
>DATIKA010000213.1:0-2649 GCA_035478055.1 Candidatus Limnocylindrales bacterium
TCTTTATAACTACTGTCAACATCCTGAATAAATTCAGCGGTTTCCATCTCCTTTGCAGCTACAAGCAGTACCGACTTCACCGCCTTTGGAGTCCGGGAGCGGATGAACTTTTTATTGGTTCCACTGAACTTACTGGATATAACAGTCAGGAAATACTTACCTGCATAGTGGCCAACATCGGTAATGGTCGTATCAAAGGGACTGATATCTGCAACCCCATCAGCATTGCTGACATACGTCATGATATCACGAACCACCCTGGCAACATTCCCAGGACCTACTTCATATGGGCAACCGCCATTTGCCAATATCGTTTCGATAACGGTACCTTTGAGATAATCATTGGGGTTTGCAGGGATGTCCAGCGCAAGAATTGTTGTTCCATCGATAGGAAGTGCCGGATCCTCCTTTGCAGCCCACAGGGCTCCATGTACCGCAGCAAGCTCAAACGATGGTGTTTTAATACCAGGGAAATACACCCCGCACGTTTCTTTGCTGTTCACATTACCGCAGAGGGTAGTAAACGCGCTACTGGTTCCCGATGCATCAGTATAGCCGAAACACGCTTTAGCCCAGCGCTTTTCAAGGGGTCCGCCCACAGCTTTGACATGTGCATCAACATCTTTAATGGATGCTTCATCGTTGTACGGATTAATGATAATAGTATGCCCTGCATTGAACAACTTCTCAAGCGGACCACCCACACCATCAAGAGTCGGGTTTGTGGCGCCGCCGGACAGGTGAGTTACAGGATCAGCTCCATCATTCACCACTACCGTTATTCCCGCAGATTCCGTAACTGTGGCAGATACTTTGATATCGTTAACGTATGCACCCTTGTTTTTACTTGTCAACAAAACATTACCTGCAGTGTCCACAGCAGTCACCGGCAGTGCAGGATATAGTATTGTCTCTCCGACTCCCGGGGAAATTAAATCCTCCAGTGCAGCCGAGATAGCGGTATGAAGATCACCAGTGGCAAATGCAACATCCACCGTCTGATCACCAATATTCACCGAGAGTACGCCTGCTTTTGTCGCAGTACCTGTAACCACTACGTGACATGTTCCTGCAACAGCAGCTCCTGCATCAGCCACAATCATCAACTGAAGGAACATATACCTGTTGACACTCAAGGCTCTCTTTGCAAGCAGATGGCCAACCGACCCATAGCCACAATACTTTGCAGCATCAGCCTGATCGTATGCATCATAGATGTTACCAGCTACTCCGGTACCGGCTGCAATTTTAGGTGCTAATATCACAGCTTTCTGTGCATTTGCAATCAGCCCGCCACTGCGCTGTGAAGTAATTGCGAAATAAAATCCGGGCTTTTTTATTGACTCGGGTACGCCAGGAATATTCATTCTTTAGCCTCCGGCTTTTCTTTTTTCTGCTTTGGCTGAACAGGTACAATTGAACCATCAGCAAGCATGTGTTTATAGTAAGGAGTCAGTGCTACCGGCTCCGGTTTATTATCGTAAATGTATTGATGAGGATTTCCCTCTTTAGGACATCGCGTGCCCTTCTGTGCAACAACCGTTACTCGCTCCATCTACTCCTCCTGTGAAAAAACTGCCGAGAGATCTTCTGTGTTGTCTCCGGGCTTATAAACCTCATCCAGTGCCACCGATATAATACCTTCAGCCTCTTCCTGGTCGATTGCAGCAATATCTACAACCGTCGAAAACTGGATCACATAGGCCAGACCGTTTTTTGTCTGCCGCACCTGTTGGAAACCTTTACACCAGACTTTTTTCTTCAACGGTATATTCTCTACCGTAGTATCTGGTCTGGTAACGCTCAGTCCGTTGCCAACGAATAACCCTATAATGCCTTGGAGCAGTGGATTCATGAGCTTCCTGCGAGCATCTTCAGCCTTTTCATGTTTCACCAGTACAGTGGCATAGATATCTATGTCAAACCGCTCAGTGCTGCTGTTAAGAATGTGACCCTTTCCGGATCTGATTGAAAAATTAACTGCAGGTACACGCTCGATCGTATCAAGATCATCATCATCACTGAGCTCAATGAACTTAATCGATAACCCTGCCGCCTTTGCTTTCTGATGCATTGCGGTTTCAATATCGTTAAAAATGCTCATGGTGTTCCTGTATAAGGAAATGTATTTACAATCTCAATCCAATGCCGTTCTTTTGTTTTTGTCAAAAGATCGGTAAGTTCTTTTTCCATTGAGCCAAATACAGTGTGACAGTTGACAATATTTTTTGCAACCAGGATACATCCTTCGGTATTCTCAGGAGTATTCCCACCATGCATTCTGATACCCTCAAAATCAGGTACGTCCGCAAGTATCGGCATCATCCGTTTAAATCTGTTTGACATGGTAACTGTAACTGCATACCGCCCGGCAGCGATTGCCGTTTTACCCGGTACTTTAACCGCTCCTTGGTGTCTGGTAACGTCCTCAAGAGTATGACAAAAGATCAGATTCTTTATGATCAGGTCACCTATTGTACTTGTAGGAGTATAGATATTTCTTATCAGATACAGGTTCATTTGAGGCCTTTCACTTTTTCAAAAGTACGAAACCCTCCCAAGCCAAGAATACCCCCAAGAACCGTTAGCAATGTAGACATCTCTAAATCAGGTAAAGGTTTTACGACAATCCCGCAAAGGTCTACAATC
>DATIKA010000214.1:0-2448 GCA_035478055.1 Candidatus Limnocylindrales bacterium
ATCAGATCATACTGCCAACCGTTTTGGGTGAAGTCCTCCACTTTGTAATCAATGACATGATCTGCCCCAAGGGAATGCACCATTTCCAGGTTTCGCGTGCTGCACACCGCGGTGACTTCTGCTCCGAATGCTTTGGCAATCTGCATGGCAAAGGTTCCAACCCCTCCCGAAGCGCCATAAATTAGCACCTTCTGCCCGGGTTGTATGTTCCCCTTGTCTCGCAAACCCTGCCAGGCGGTCACCGCCGCTAAAGGAACTGCAGCTGCCTGTTCGAAGGTGAGGTTGACAGGTTTCAGGGCTATGAATCTTTCACGGGCGCATACATACTCCGCAAAAGTGCCACGGCCGGTTGCACTGGGTAAATACCCGAAAATTTCATCGCCTGGCTTAACCTGCTTGACGTTGCAGCCAATCGACTCGACCCGCCCGGCCAAATCAGCCCCTAGAATCTTGTTTTTGGGACGGAAAAGACCTCCAGGCATCAATCGCATCATAAAAGGATTTGCCCGCAGCATTCGCAAGTCACGCGAATTGAGAGAGGCAGCATGAATTTGGATCAGCACCTCGTCTTCTTGCGGAACTGGTTTCTCCATCTCCCTTAGTTGAAGAACATCCGGTGAACCGTACCTGGGGCAGATTATTGCTTTCATCTTAAGACCTTTCTGTTTTGCTTATCAAACACAAATCCAATCGTCCATCCAAGGGTGAGAAATCTTGGAATATTCATTCCTGTATCGAGCACGAGGTAGACAAATGCATGAGCAGGGTCTCCAAGGGCAGAAAGGACTTCGATAATGAACATTGCGCTAAAGCTGAGGATCAATGCCTTGAAGATGGGATTTTTACCGGGGAGCCTGCTAAAGAACCGAAGTAGGAAAAAACTGACGCTGAATGCGATCGCCAACCCGCCCACCAGCGCTTCAACCAGGGCCACAGGCAGAGAAGAGAATGAGAACGCGGCCTTATAGGCTGCAGCAATTGGGGAAACTGCCATTAAGAAGTCGGTGACCCAGAACGCCGCACCTCCCGCGACTGCTAACTTAAGCAGTTTCTTTGAGAAATTGCGGGAAGACTCCTGCTTGCTTCGACATGTGGACCTGGTCTGCATGACTGTTTCCTTATTGCAACCCGGAAAGGCTGGCTGCGACTTCGGTTGATTTGACTTCCCTGTGCTGTCTCTTACACACATAACCTATCGCGATGCCCAGGGCGGTGATGCGGATTACGTTAAATACCGTACCGATGATGAAGTAACGTAAGATATTACTTGTTACGTAAAAACTTGAGGGACCGCCAAGCGTGACCGTGACAATGACCAGCACAAGAGAGCTCAGGAGGACTGATTTTATTATCGGGTTTTTACCCGGGATGCTGTTATAGAATCTCAGCAGAGGATAACTGACCCACAACCCGATGATCAAACCGCCGATCAGGGATTCCAGCAGCATCGGGTAATAGGAAATTGACATGGCAGCCCGGTATTCGGCCGCGATACCGGTGCGAGAAATCGCGAAGTTTGCCAGCCAGAAAGCCAGCCCTCCCACCAGGGCCAGCACCAACACCTTTTTCAAGATTCCTTTTTTGTTTATCATCTTTACTCTTTTCTTTATTCCGGATTCACGGACAAGCGGGGTTTCACAGCCTTGATGGCAAGCCACAAAGCCAGGGAGACTTCAGCAATAAAACTGATCACCAGGCAGGGATAAGCGATGAAAGCGAGATCGGGGAAGATCAAGCGCTGGCAGACATAGATGAATTGACAAATACCATCCGCGATCAAAAGCATACCGAGAATCTTTGGTAGGAATCCCGATTTAAGAACCAGGTAACCGAGCGGAAAGAGCCAGACCCCGTAAGGCACCTGGGCGATAACGACCCCGGTTTTGTATAAACCGAAGAAGAACACTGCCAGTGCCTGCAGTTGATCCGGCTGGAAGACTTTGATAGCTTCAGTTCCGTTCAAGATTACCAGGCTGGCAAACAGGCAAAGCGAGCTGAATAACCAGACGGCAAAACCGGCAACATTGAATAACAGGAATAATAAGGCTAAATCTTTGTTTACCGGCTTCAGCAGCACGTACAAAGCCCAGGCTGCCAAAAGGAAGAGAACGACTGAAAAAAGGTTGATGACAAAACCAATGCGGAACTGCGTTGCATGGGTCAGAATGTGTTCAATCGTGACTGGGGCTTCCACGAACACAAATTTTCCGAATAGATTGGCTACGACCGAGGTGACCACGTAAAGCAGGTAAAGCAGGCCGGCTGTTCTTGCGATTTTAGTGATTGAATTCATTTTTAGCTCCTTTAAAGATGGAAAATCCCGACAAGCAAATTCCTGTAAGGTATAGAATACTTTGAACAACATTCACCTGCCAGCGTCCATGTCCAATGTACGAGGAGGCGAGAAATGCCATGGCTTCAACGAACCCGATGACCCCAACAAGCAGC
>DATIKA010000215.1:0-4672 GCA_035478055.1 Candidatus Limnocylindrales bacterium
AACACTTAAAACTTCAGCCTGTGTGTTATAGAAACTGGTCTGAACACGCTTCATATCCGTCAGCGAAAACTGAGTCTCCCCCTCAAATTCTCGCCAAATGCCCATGGCACGGTAAGGTGGTGCCCAGTGGGCAGTGATAAAATATGGATAATAGTTATCCACGATGCGGTGGTTGGCGGTGACGATAATCCCTTCCGGTGGGTTGTAGAGGGTGGGCAGCTGATCCCAGGGAATATAACCCTCCCACTCATACCTATCCGTGGTGCCGTCTACAGGCAAGAGGCCGGTTCCGTTGCGGCGGATTGGGATTAATCCGTTAGCGCGGAAACCGATGTTGCCCTCCCTATCGGCGTAAACAAAGTTTTGGGTCGGCACCAAAAACTTTTCCAGGGCAGCGATGAATTCCTCCCAGTCACGGGCTCGCATGAGCTCGATAATCGCTGCTACTTCGCTGGTTCCCTCCAGAGCAGTCCAGCGCAAACTCATTGGCTGTTCCAGGTCAACCACGCCGCTGACGATTGGGCCGTGGCGAGTAACTAATACTTCAAGTGTACGCGGTTCTGCCTCCCCGTCGACGTAAAACGTTTCGGTGATCACTTCAGCGTTGACCCACTGATCCAGATACAGGTACTGGTGAGGGTTTTGTGGGTTAATCTCAATCATGTAAAGGTCTTGTACATCAGGCCCGGTGTTGGTTACTCCCCAGGCGATGTAATCATTGAAGCCAACAATGATGCCCGGAGACCCCGGGAACATGACGCCGGTCACGTTGAATTCACCTTCTAAAATAAGGTGAGAAGTGTGCCAGATCGAAGGAAGACCCATACCCAGGTGCATATCGTTGGCCAGCAGGGCGCCTCCTCCTTCAGTTAGTCTGCCGCTAATAACCCAGTTGTTTGACCCGAGCCCGGGCACATAGGTTGCTCGCCCACCCAGTTCTGCCAGCTGGGAAAGTTCAATCAGCGCGGGTACATCGCGCATGGAAAAAAAATTTTCTCCCTGCAATGCAGGGGCTACAACAGGGCCAAAATCAGGATAATCCGGAAAAATTTCCATAGCAAGATCTATTCCCACTAGTTCGATCAAGGCGCTGTGAAACAATTCAGCCTGCATGTTACTGCCCAATGTCCAGGACATAAATACGCCTATAGCCAGGCTGTCAAGCGGTTTCCATGGCTCGGGTTCATACCCGAGCAGAGTAAATTCCGGCGACAGTCTTCCCCTGTTGTCTTCGATGTAGGCATTTACTCCCCGCGCGTAAGCTTCAAGCAGCGCTATATTTTCCGGTGATAGCAGCTCGTAATTTTGTTGGGCGGCCCGGTAAAAGCCGACAGTCAGGGTGAAGGTGTCAGTATCGACGAAATCTTCACCGAGAATCTCAGAGAGCCTGCCGCTTACTCCACGTCGGCTCATATCCATCTGCCAGAGCCGATCTTGAGCCTGAGCATACCCCTGAGCAAAGAAGAGGTCTTCCATGTTCTGTGCTATGATGTGAGCCACCCCATATTGATCGCGGTATATCTCTACCGCAGCAGTTACATCAGATTCGATGGTGCCTGTGGTTTTTGGCAGTCCTCGCCGGGTGAACCAGTAACCGCCGCCTGCAATAGCTGCGAGCAGCACAATAAGTATGACTAAAACAACTTTTACCCAGCCTCTTTTCAAGTAAAGCCCCCCTTATTTGTCATGGCTCACTAAAATAAATACGGCTGAATACAATTTCGTTGAATATAAATAAAATTCCTGCTGATTGCTATCTTTATAGTCCATATTTTCGACTGGAGGGCAACGGTAGCCACCGCTGTCAGTGGTCCAAAAACTCTTGCATTAATGAGTTCAAGGGTATATATTATCAAAGAGGGTGAAAACGCTGGAAGGTTCCACTTGCAGCGTGAGAATGCTCAAGGTGTGCAATGATCGCATTTTCGAATGTTCTTTGATCCTCTCACCTCGACTTTGCGCGGGTGTAGCTCAATGGTAGAGCCCTAGCCTTCCAAGCTAGCTACGTGGGTTCGATTCCCATCACCCGCTCCATAGGCAGCCATGCCAACCGGCGTGGCTGTTTCTTTTACGGCAAATATCTCTGTCGGGCGGCGGTGTGGTTTGGAAACAGGAATTGAGATATAATACGTGCAAATAAAGCCGCGACAACGAAATAGTGAAAACGATAATCGCTCAGATGAAATAGTATAACCAGAGGTGCTATGCCAGATGGAACTAACCGCGCTTCATATAGCGGGCATGATCACAGCCACGTTCGTCGTGTTTGTGCTCGGTATTTATGCGGGTAAAAAGGTAAACACGGCGGTTGATTTTTCATCGGGTGGTCAATCAGCCGGACCTTTTCTGGTGATGGGAACAATCCTGGGCACCCTGATTGGCGGTTCTGCCACGATTGGGACGGCACAGATGGCTTATCTTTTCGGGTTATCGGCCTGGTGGTTTACTTTAGCCGGAGGAATTGGTTGTCTGATTATCGCTCTATATTTAGTTTCGCCCATGCGCAATACAAATTTTGAAACAATCCCCCGTTTCATACGATCCGGCTATGGAACGACAGCTGGTATTGTCGCGGCGTTTTTTATTTCGCTGGGGATGCTTATTAACATAGTTCCTCAGATATTTTCTGCCATGGCGTTGCTTTCAGCGATGTTTTCGGTTGACTTGCAGCTTGCGGCCTTGGTCACGGTGACGCTGGTTGTGTTCTATGTGGTGTTCGGAGGGGTCTGGGGAACTGGATTGATAGGTATCAGCAAAATTATGCTTACCAGTTTGAGTATGTTCACCGCCGGATCCCTGGCTTTAACTCTTTCTGGCGGGGTTTCCGGACTAAGGGCTTTTTTCCCGGTTCATCCCTGGTTCAATCTTTTTGGGCAAGGCCTTAACAATGACTTGGCCGCTGCTCTGGCTGTTGTGGTCGGTTTAATTTCCAGCCAGGTTTATTTCCAGGGCATATTTGCCAGCCGTGACCTTTCTGCCGCTCGCAATGGAGTTTTGCTCGGTGCCATCCTGGCACCGGCTATCGGTTTGGGCGGTGTTTTAGTAGGTCTTTTCATGCGCCAGCATTATGCGGGTATAAACCCGGCACAGGCATTGCCTTTATTTGTAATCAACTATTTGCCGGCTTGGTTTTCAGGAGTGGTTTTGGCTACTTTACTACTGGTAACAATCGGCACCGGAGCCGGCCTGACCCTTAGCATCAGCACCATACTGAATCGGGACTTTTATATGAAGGTGTATCCACACGCCGATGACCGGCAAATTTTATTTGTCTTTCGCTTGATGATTGTGGCGATCATGATGTTGGTTTTACTCATCGTCCTCTTTGCCAGAGGGGAAGCAATGATTCTTAGCTGGACTTATGTTGCGCTCGGCCTGCGCGGCGCTGCAGTTTGTTTCCCCCTGCTGGCGGCGATTTTTTATAAAGGTAAAATATCTCCCCGCGCTGGCACACTGGCGGTAATTTGCGGTCCTGCGATGGTTATCTTTGGTAATTTCCTGCCCATTAATCTGAACCCGCTTTACCTGGGCCTGGCAACAAGTTTTTTGATTTTGCTGATCGATTATTGCAAAAACAGAGTTACTAAGTTAGCAGATTGGGAGTAAAATAAGCTAAAGCTCTGGGTGAAAAATGAATAACCATAGTTGAGCAAAACCAGGCCAAATTGGGGAAAGGGGTTTCAGCGATGAACCGTTTGAAAGAATTGCCGGGCAGTAACCGTATTATTATTTCCGTGATCGGCCCGGATCGGGTCGGAATTATTGCGGCAGTGTCAGCCATTCTGGCGGAAAATAATATTAATATTCTCGATATAAGCCAGACGATTATGCAGGAATTTTTTGTCATGGTGCTTGTGGCCGATATGACTGCAGCTAAAGTTGATTTGGTGAATCTAAAAATAATTCTGACTCATAAAGGGGAAGAGATGCAGATACGTATTGATGTTCAGCATGAAGATGTATTCAATTTCATGCACCGCATCTAGTCGGGGAGGGAGTGGTAGCAAGTGTTGTCATTTGAAGAAATTATGGAGACGATCAGGATGGTTCAGGAAGAAAACCTGGATATCCGCACCATCACTATGGGAATCAGTTTGCGTGACTGCAGCGATTCCGACCATAGGGCCGCCTGCCGTAAGATCTATGCAAAGATAACCCGCCTGGCAGGTTCGTTGGCGAAAATCAGCAATGATATTGCCAATGAATATGGTTTGCCGATAGTCAATAAGCGGATTTCAGTAACGCCGATTGCTCTTGTTGCCGAAGCGAGTGATGCAGATGATTACCTTGAGTTTGCGTTAACACTGGAAAAAGCGGCAGAAGCAGTTGGGGTTAATTTCATCGGCGGGTTCTCGGCCCTGGTTCACAAGGGGTTAACCGGTGGAGACATTAAACTGATTGCGTCTATTCCGCAAGCGCTGAGCTTAACTGAACGGGTGTGTGCTTCTGTGAATGTAGCCACAACCCGTGCCGGTATTAATATGGATGCAATTTACCTGATAAGTAAAGTAATAAAAGAAACGGCAGAACGCACTGCCGATCGGGACGGGATCGGATGTGCCAAACTTGTTGTATTTGCCAATGTGCCGGAAGATAATCCGTTCATGGCCGGCGCGTTTCATGGTATCGGTGAATCTGACTGTGTGATCAACACCGGCGTTAGCGGTCCCGG
>DATIKA010000216.1:0-2876 GCA_035478055.1 Candidatus Limnocylindrales bacterium
GTTTTGCGCTTCCCCTGCATACTTTTATCATACCCTTTGATGATCACAATTCTGTTCAAAACCTCTTGCCGCCTACTTAATAAGAAACCGTCTGGGGTAGAAATATGGTGATTTACAGCGCAACCGGTGAAAGATATCACCAGTGAGCCGCCCCCACCTTTTAAAGTACACCTAAAGTACATCAGCATTTAAATGGTGCCACCATTTTTTAGAACAGGAATTATAGCGTTTCCATCAGGTCTGCAGTCTGAATTGATCAACTGGCGATGAAATCTGTCTTTATTGTTCATTTCTTACACGTTGGCATACTTATTGCGTCTTGTTTAGAGAAGGTCTATCAATCTTGCCCATTTTTTTAGGAGGAGATTACGCAAATGGTTTCGTTTCAGTTAACCGAAGAACAGCTGGCTATGCAGAAAATGGCCAGGGAGTTTGCCGAAAAAGAAATTATACCTGTTGCAGCGGAGTTTGACGAAAAAGAAGAGATTCCCTGGCATGTCGTGGAAAAGGCTCATCATTGCGGTTTGATGAACCTTTCGGTTCCCACCGAATATGGGGGGCAAGGGATTGACGCGCTGACTGCTGCTATCATCGGGGAAGAGCTAGCCTACGGATGCCTTGGGATTAACGGCACCTATGGCGCAAATGAGTTAGCCCTGACGCCGATCTTGATTGCCGCTACCGAAGAACAAAAAAAGGAGTTTTTGCCGGAGTTCTGCAGCAAACCCCAACTTGCAGCTTTTGGCCTTACTGAACCTGAAGCAGGTTCCGATGTAGCCAATATCCAATCGACTGCTGTGCGCGATGGTGACAGTTATCTTTTGAACGGCACCAAATGCTTTATTACCAACGGTGGTGTCGCCTCCCTGTATACCATTTTTGCCAGTGTGGACAAAAGCAAGGGCTTTAGAGGTATGACGGCATTTATTGTGCCTGGAGACACACCGGGCCTTTCCCAGGGGAAAAAAGAGAAAAAATTGGGGGACCGCGCGTCACATGTGGCAGAGATAGTCCTGGATAATGTCCGCGTTCCGGCAATAAACCGTCTCGGTAATGAGGGTGATGGTTTTAAGATCGCTATGATGACTTTGGACACAACACGACCGGGTATAGGGGCAACAGCGGTAGGGTTGGCCAGGAGGGCTTTTGAAGAAGCCAGGAAATACTCCATGCAGCGCGTTCAATTTGGCAAACCTATAGCCGCCAATCAGATCATACAGTTTATGCTCGCCGACATGGCGATGAAGATTGACGCTGCCAGGCTATTGGTTTGGCGTTCTGCGCAACTTCTTGCACTCGGCAAAAAAGTTTCTCTCGAAGGTTCAATGGCTAAATGTTACGCGGCAGATGTGGCTATGGAAGTAGCCGTGGATGCTGTACAAATTATGGGTGGTTCGGGCTACATGCGGGAATACCCCGTGGAAAAACTGATGAGGGATGCTAAAATATTACAAATTTATGAGGGGACGAACCAGATTCAAAGAATTGTAATTGCCAGAAATCTACTGGCATAACCAGGTGGTTCAAGACTCCACTCGCCTGGTTTCCAGAACAAACATAATCTTGACATGTAATTTAAAAAAGGAGGCAGTCAAGCAATGAATGTTGATCAAATCAAGAAAATCTGTGTCGTTGGGGCCGGTAACATGGGTCACCAGATCTCTCTGCAAGCAGCCCTCTGCGGCTTCAAGGTCAGCTGTACAGACATCAGCGAGGAGCAGTTAGCCAAAGCGAAAAAGTTTACCGAAACCTATCTTCCCGGCCGCGTAGCCAAGGGCAAGCTTACCGAAGAGCAAGCGAGTCGAGCACAAGCAAATCTTGTTTTTACCAGGGATTTACATGAGGCGGCAAAGGATGCTGATTTTGTGATTGAAGCCGCCACGGAACAATTACCGTTAAAACGGCAATTGTTTAAAGAGCTCGATCGGATCTGCCCACCACATACGATTCTGGCCACGAACAGCTCTTTTTTGATCAGCTCGTTGGTGGCGGATGCAACTACCAGGCCAGATAAGGTCTGCAACATGCACTTCTTTAACCCGGCCCTGGTGATGAAATGTGTGGAAGTGGTTAAAGGCCCCCATACTTCGGAAGAGACGGCGCAGATCACCATGGACCTGACAAAAAAACTGCAAAAAGTGCCGGTTCTGCTGCACAAGGAAATCTACGGTTTTCTTGTTAACCGCATTCTTGCCGCTATCAATGCAGAAGCATTATTTCTTTACGACACCGGGGTAGCTTCTTTTGAAGATATCGATAGTGCAGTTGTCAACGCTCTGGGGCATCCAATGGGTCCCTTCCGCTTGCAGGACCTAACCGGTATCGATCTGGCCTACCACATCATGATGGGACGCTATCGAGAATCAGGTAACCCGGAGGATAAACCTTCACCCACAGTTGTCGAGAAATATGTAAAAGGCGAATGGGGTGAAAAAACAGGTAAGGGATTTTACAACTACAAGTAGTCAGAACAGGTTTTATGCACAGAGTATGATCTTGTAAGCAGCTGCCGGTTATAACCGCCGGCAGCTGGAAAAAATAATGCTGGCAGATGTCTCACACCATTCTGTCTTAGCCTGCGCCTAATGATTGTGAAGGATGGTTGATTGTGAGTGTGTTCCAGTGAAGGATGGGTGAAGATGCGAAACGTAGTCATCGCCGGTTTTTTACGTTCACCGATAACCCGAGCCCGGCCGGCTAACCCGGCAGCTGACCTGTTCAATGAGATGCGCATGGATCAATGCGCTGCCACATTGATCCGGGAACTTTTGCAGCGACATGGTTTGGATCCAAAATTGGTCGACCGTTGTATTATCGGCTGTGCCAACCAAACAGGGGAACAATGGCTCTACGGTGGGCGCGCAGTAAGCCTGCTG
>DATIKA010000217.1:0-13648 GCA_035478055.1 Candidatus Limnocylindrales bacterium
AAGCGATCTGTATTTTCACCCAGCAAGCGCCAACCATCCAGCAGCAGATGACAGATATCGGGGCAAGGTTCCTCACCGTTAACCAAACGATCGGTTAACTCTGCCAAATAGAGTCCATAGGGGTAAAGATCGGGGTCTTCCCGGAAAAAATGAAACTGCTGCTTTGTGTCCTGCCCGGTGATAATCGGCCAAGTACGTCCACGGTGAAAAGTAAAACATCCGTATGTAAACAGATCAACTCCGGCTGCCAATTTGCTTCTTATTTTACGCGCACCCCTGGCTACGGCTTCAAATTTACCCTCTTCCCAGGTGAGCACGGTGATCAGGCGATCTGCTTCCCCAAGGGTGCGGGTGCGTAGAACTAGCCCGTCAGCTTTAAACATGCGCTGTGTCAAATAAACTTGCCTCCCTCTTCCTGCGATGAGGGAACTCGCACAAAGTAAAATCAGCAAAACTCCAGCATCAACTACGCTGAGCAAACCTGAATAATAGCGGTGTTCCAGCGTATCTTAAGAAATCTAGTGATACCCGAGGCGGCGCAAATCTTCTTCCCGGTTTCGCCATTCACGCTTTACTTTTACGCGTAAATCCAAAAAAATACGCTGACCTAACAGTGCTTCCAGTTCCAGGCGCGCCCTGCTGCCAGCCTCTTTCAGCAGAGATCCTCCCTTGCCAACGACTATGCCAACCTGCGATTTTCGCTCTACATAAATTTCAGCTCGAATATCGATTAGACCGTCATCCGCCCTTGAAGACATTTCTTCAACCACTACAGCGATCGAAAACGGTATCTCCTCCCTGGTCAGGGGAATAATTTTTTCACGAATAATTTCCGCGACAATAAAACGTTCCGGCTGATCAGTTATCATATCCGGCGGATAATACTGCGGACCTTCCGGTAAAAGTTCAATGGCAGCTTTAACCAGCGGATCCAGATTGGTTTTATGCAATGCAGATAGAGCAAAACGATCTTTGAAAGAACAACGTTTGAGGTAAAGTTCGGTATATGATGCTATTTTTTCCGGCGCGGCCAAATCTATTTTATTCAGGATTAAAAAAATCGGGCTGCTCACATTACGCAATAGTTCTGCGATATAATTGTCGCCGGCACCCGGCGGTTGGTTCGCTTCCACAAGAAAACATACCAAGTCAACTTCTTGCATGGTGGCATGCGCTTTTTGCACCATTGAAGAGCCGAGCATGTGCTTCGGCTTGTGCACACCGGGAGTGTCAATAAAAATTATCTGAGCCTCTGCACGGGTCAAAACAGCACGGATCTGGTTTCTGGTCGTCTGAGGACAATTGGTGATTATAGCAACCTTTTCACCAACCAAAGCATTAAGCAGAGTCGATTTTCCGACATTTGGCCTTCCGATAAGTGCAACAAAACCTGAGCGGTGCATAACAACAGTTCCTTTCCAACAATCATCACTAATGCGAAACATAGCTGTATCAGTTTACAAATAACATGCCAAATTGTATTTGGCGGATTTATCCTGCCGGCGAGCGCACGGGAAGGACCGTTTTAATATCCAGGACAGGTGTGCCATTAATCAGATCAATGCCCTTGACTGTAAGGCGGTTTTTTTGTACGTCAATCAGATCGACGGTTGTTTGTGCCAGGGCATTGGGCCTGAGGGGAGCGCGGCAAGCAAATATTCCATAGACCTCATTTCCCCTTCCGCTTCGCTTCTCCTTCAACTTATAACCGCGAGACTGGTGCAAATAGGCTATGATGATCAGCTTTTTCTCTTCTTCCAACCGGTAAAGCCCATCTTCCAACTCCGGATCAATTACAATTTGCGCGATCAATTCTTTGTAGTTGTCCGGTATTGTTCCTGGCGTTTGATAATCGCTTACTACATACCCAACCGGGTTAAATGATACCGGTAAACGCCACATCTCTTCCGGACAACTCAGGTTTGCAGCACCGGTAGTGGCAGCCCATTGTTCAGCACCAAACGGTTGCGGCAAAAGTTCAAGTAAAGAATGCGCTACAATTTCTTTTTTTAAATTACCCATGATTACTTCAATGTCCCCGGCTAATTCCCAGAGCACCTGGCGGCAGGCGCCACATGGTGTTGGAGGTGGGGAACAATCAGCTGCAATAGCAATCTTTTCAAACTTATGATAACCGGCGTGAACAGCAGACCAGACTGCTACCCGCTCAGCACAAACAGTCAACCCCAGAGAAGCGTTCTCTGTGTTTGAGCCGGTAAAAAGGACACCTTCCTCCGTCAACAATGCTGCTCCGACCTGAAATTTCGAGTACGGCGCGTAAGCTCTGACCCGGGCAGCGCGCGCTGCAGCTAACAATGTTTCCATTTTCACAATTATACTCCTTGCCCTTTAGTAACAAAACACGGAATTTGGAAAGAACCTACTCTATAAGCCCCTCTTTTCAAAAAACTCCCCAAAAAATATTCCACAGCGGAGGGCCAAGTATAACCAGACCAACAGCTAAAGCATAAAAGGAAGCTATCAGCACAGCTCCGGCCGCAACGTCTTTGGCAACATGAGCCAACCGGTTGCGATCTATGGTGAAAAGATCGATTGCCCTTTCCAACGCCGTATTAAAAGTCTCTGCAACCAACACTAAAGCAATAGCCGTAAACAACAGCAGCATTTCGTTTGTGGTTACGCGTAGTATTGTCGCTGCTACAACGACTACCAAACCAATAACAGTATGAATCGTCATGTTGCGCTGTGTGCTGAAACAATATTTCAGACCATAGTAAGCATATCTAAAACTGCGCTGAACGCTACGCACAACAATCCCCTCCAACGCCATACTGGTCAAACTGTTTTAACAGTATTTGCTCTTTGTATTGCATCAGTTTCGCTGTTTCTTCATCGGCATGATCAAAACCAAGAAGATGCAGCATGCCATGAACAGCAAGATGAAATATCTCGCGATGCAAGTGATGCCCTGCTTCTCCTGCCTGTTCCTGCGCTCTCTCGACAGATATAAAAATATCCCCAACCGCCAAGTCATCGTTTTCCCAGTCAAGACTTTCGCCCGGCTCAAGATAGTTAAAGGAGAGCACATCGGTAGCAACATCTTTGGCTCTGTATGTTTTATTTAAATTATGCAAATAACAATCATCGCTAAGAATTACCGAAACCTCACCGTCAATCAGATTATGCTCCGTTAACAGCAGATCGAGCATTTTTTCCAACTGCTCAATAAATGCTTCAGGAAAAGACATCCAATCAAGCAAGTTGGTTAAATGCGTGCTCATTTTAAGACGGCGCTCCTTTCGAACTCAGCCTTCAACTCTTTCTCGGGGTATTCGATACGCGAATGATAGATGCCTGTCATGATGTACATAAAAGCTTCTGTAATCTGATCACATTCCTTGAAGGTCAGGTCGCATTCATCCAGTTGACCGTCATCAAGCTTATCTTTGATCATGCTCCGCACCATAACTTCAACACGGTTATGCATCGGCTTGGAAAGAGAGCGCACTCCCGCTTCCACCGCATCAGCCAGCATAATAATTGCCGCAACCTTGGTTTGAGGTTTTGGCCCATCGTAACGGAATTTCTCCATTGAAATATTGCTTTGGCACCCGTTTTTCAGGGCCTGCTGGTAGAAAAATGAAATCATGCTGGTACCATGATGCTGAGCGGCAATATCAAGAATTAATTCAGGCAAACGATGGGCCCGACCCAGTTCAACTCCATCCTTGGAATGGACACCGACGATCAATGCGCTTAAGTTTGGTGATAACCTGGTATGAGGGTTTTCGCCCGACAACTGGTTCTCAGAGAAATAATAAGGCCGCTTCAGCTTACCGATATCATGATAATATGCACCTACCCGGGCCAACAAAGCATCAGCTTTTATTGACTCGGCAGCCGTCTCAGAAAGGTTAGACACTACCATACTGTGATAGTATGTTCCCGGCGCTTTCTGCAGAAGCTCTCGCAGCAATGGGTGGTTCGGGTCAGATAACTCCAGCAATGTAATTGCCGTGGTTACACCAAAACCGCTTTCCAGATACGGCAACAAACCAATCGCGATAACCGCAGAAAAAATGCCATTCCCAATACCGGCGAGCAAACTGTAGCCGAACCCGACAAGAGCATCATATTCCAGGATGACATTGCCAAAAAACAGATAGGTTGAAACTATAACCGCAGCATTGGTGAGAGCCACATAAAACCCGGCGCGAACCAGGTCTCGACGCTGACTTAGCGTGGATACAGCATAGATTGAAACTAACCCTCCAAGAAGAGCTACGACGATGACCGAAAAATCACCTCCGCTAATCAGGCCAACCAGCAGAACAAAAACAAGGTTTATTGCCACCGCCAGCCGGTAACCAAATAAAACTGTGATCAGAATGACCCCCGCAGCTACAGGAATCAGAAAACCAGAAAAATATGTTGCTGCAACAGAAAAAAGAAGTGTGATCACAACCACTAAACCCATCAATAGCAATAATGAAGGCCTGCTGTAAACTTTATTTACAAAAATGTATAAATATACACCGGTCAAAACAAAGACAACCACCAACAACAAAAAAAGCCCAATATAACCCGGAAAGTGAGCCTGGCGCCCCCGAATCAGACCCATGTTTTCCAGTTGAGCCATCTGTTGCGCTGTTACCGGTTCACCTTCACTAACGATGAGGGTATTCCGAAGAATAATCACTGTTTCAACCTGGCGGCGAGCCAGTTCACGATTATGTTCAGTAACTTCATGGTTAAAAAACATATTTTGCATAATCAGCGGGCCCAATATTTTTTCTGCTGCCTGCTTCAAATCAGAACTAAAGGGAAATAGCGCTATTTCCCGAAAGAGGCGGCGCCTGACCAAATCAAGCTCGTTTTCCTTGATTCCCTGCCGGAAAATTTCACTCACGGTATCGTTGAGACGCCCTTGCAAGTCTCGTAATATAGCTTGGTCGGTTAAAAGAAGAGCTGCGGTGATAGGTGGGGGCAGCTCCGCACCTAATAAATCCTGCAAGGCAGCCATTTTCGCATCAGCAACCAGGGAAGGGTCTTCCTGTATCCTGACCACCGTATCAACAAAATTCGCGATCTGATTCAATGCACTATCAAGAACTGACTGATCGTAGTCAAAAACGTCCGGTACTGCCTGGGATGCCGCCTCCCTGAGCATATCGGTAGTATAATTATCGACACCATCCCGTGGGGCAAAGATAGTCATCGGGCTTGGTCTGCCGATATTCAAGTCAAGACGAGCCGGCATGCTTACGATAGCCACCAGGGCATAAATAACAATAAAAAGACCTGTTACCAGCACTACCTTCTGCAGCCGTATGTTTTCTTTAAATGAAAGTGACCTGTTAAACAGTTCACTTAATATTTTTTTAACTTCCATGACTTTCCCTTTCGCCAGAGGCCTCATAGGCTTCGTATGCTTTGATGATACTCTGCACCAGTGGATGTCTGACAACATCCTTTTCGGTTAGGTAAACAAAGGCGATACCTTCAATTCCGGACAAAATACGCGGTGCTTCCTCCAATCCTGAAAATCGCCCACGCGGCAGGTCGGTCTGGGTAACATCACCGGTTATCACCACTTTTGATCCAAAACCCAGGCGAGTTAAAAACATTTTCATTTGCTCTGGTGTTGTGTTCTGCCCTTCATCCAAAATTACAAACGAATCATCAAAGGTTCGACCTCGCATATAAGCCAGAGGCGCTATTTCAACAATCCCCCGCTCCCGAAAATTTAGAAATGCCTCTACACCCAGTAAATCATAAAGGCCATCATAAATGGGACGCAAGTACGGGTCTACTTTTTCCTGAAAATCTCCCGGCAGAAAACCAAGATGTTCGCCAGCCTCGATTGCAGGGCGCGTCAATATTAACCGCTGAACCTGTTTATTCTTGAGGGCATCAACCGCCATGGCCAGAGCCAGGTAGGTTTTCCCTGTCCCGGCAGGTCCAATCGACAGAACAATATCATAGCCACGCATGGCCTCAAGATAACGTTTTTGTCCAAGAGTTTTCGGGCGAATCTGCTTGCCACGAGGCGTCACCAGTAACAGATCACTAAAAAGTGCTCTGATCGCCCCGACCTCACCCTGACCGGTCAATTTTAATGCATATTCAAATTCACGTCCGGTTAAATGGTGCCCCTTGCGGATATGGGCTATTAACTCCTGGAACATCGCGTATAGAGCTTCTACATCTTCCGGCTTCCCTTCAATGTTCAACTCATGGCCTTTTGGAATAAGACGGACAGCAAATTTATTCTCTACCAAAGCGAAGTGCCGATCATGCGTGCCCAAAAGCTGGACTGCCTCATCGCCTCCGGCCAGCAGAATAGTGCGACTTGTTACATTATCTGCCAATAAACAGTAGCCCCCCTTTAAAAAATAACATTCAACTCATAGCCCCAGAAGCGATTCCTCCGATTCTCCCATGGTTCTTCACCACATGCTCCATAAACGCTCGAACCGTCTCCAGAGCAGCACATTCACTTTTTTTCTGTGCAGCCCTCTCATTCCCCGCCACCTTAGGTGCGCCATCAGAAGAGCAGGACACGAGAAACGTCCCCCTGTCTTCCTCATTCCCCGCCACCTCAGGTGCGCCATCAGAAGAGCAGGACACGAGAAACGTCCCCCTGTCTTCTGTGCAACGGCGCAAACAATCATTTGATTATTGCTCTGGGATGTTATAGCGACAATACGAGTATTATTCCTCTATGAATGTCGTTTGCGCAAAGAGAGAGGCGGTTCAAAGATTTCGTGAAAAATAAAAGCAGCCATCAATGGGTCTCTTTGCACCAGTATCTGCTGCAGATGTGAAGCCACTGCCGGCGTCGAAACAGCTATTTCCGTTGCTGCGGGAACTGCAAAAACATCTCGCACACCATCATCAGGCTTTTTGACAGGTTTTTCGAGAGGCTTTTTGACAAGCTTTCTGACAGGCTTTTCGACAGGCTTTTCGACAGGCTTTTCGACCCATTCCTCTTCGTCACTCTCACCTTCATAGAGATAAAGATCTGCAGAAGCTCTTGCAAATTGGGGCAATGAAGATTTTTGAACCCAAAGATCGACTGGTCCCGGCGGGGAGGGTTGAGTCGCCTGCCCGTATGAGCGTTTTTGGGGAGCAACTGGTTCCCCTCTGATCCGACGCAAAATGCCGCTTAAGATGTTTAGAACGGCAATTATAACAAAAATGATCACAAAACCTTCCACGACATAACCCCCCTTCAAAGGGTATTTACTGAAAATGAAGGCTACAGAAAGTCGCGCCCTATGTCCCAGGCAGAGCTGCGAAATCAGCTTCAGAAAATTAATTGCGGCCACCACTACGCTGAATGGTTGCTTGGTGTGCTCAATTGCCTGGCCATGGGTTCTTCTGCCGTCTTCCCTGCAACCCTTTGCTATGCCCTGGGGACGCTCGAACCATCCCCAGCAGCGCACAACCGCCGACTTTCGCTAATGCTGCCCAGCATGCACATTTCCCAACAGATGCTTTTGGTTGAGCATAGCATCAGCGAGCTCAAAAGTCGAAACAATACAAACATCTTAGCTTGCAGTCATTTCTTCATGGTATGAACATTATTTCCCGTTTCCTGGCTGATCTGTTTTACCCAACTTACTGATGTTATGGCGCATTTCAGTATCAGCCATCACATTTTTTAACTGGTAATAATCCATAACCCCCATATTGCCGTCACGCAGCGCCTGAGCTATAGCACGCGGTATCTCCGCTTCGGCTTCCACGACCTTGGCTCTCATCTCCTGCACAGCAGCAATCATCTCCTGCTCTCTGGCTACAGCCATGGCACGCCGTTCTTCAGCTCTGGCCTGGGCAATACGCTTGTCTGCTTCAGCCTGATCTGTCTGCAGCTGCGCACCGATATTTTTTCCGATATCGACATCGGCAACGTCGATCGAAAGAATCTCGAAAGCTGTACCTGAATCCAAGCCCTTAGTCAAAACAGTATTGGAAATTTTATCAGGATTCTCGAGAACCATCTTGTGACTCTCAGAGGAACCAATGGTGGTAACAATCCCTTCGCCAACCCGAGCAATAATAGTTTCTTCACCAGCGCCCCCAACAAGGCGATCGATATTAGCCCGCACTGTAACCTTGGCGCGTGCTTTCACTTCAATACCATCCTTGGCGACAGCGGCAATCACCGGAGTTTCAATTACTTTTGGATTAACACTCATCTGAACCGCCTGCAGCACATCACGACCAGCCAGGTCTATGGCCGCAGCCCGCTCAAATTGCAGCGGAATTTCAGCTCGCTGCGCAGCAATCAGAGCGTTAACCACCCGATCCACGTTCCCACCGGCCAGGAAATGGCCTTCCAGCTTGTTCACATTAAGATCCAGGCCAGCCTTGGTTGCCTTGATTAGCGGAACCACTATTTTCACCGGCGCTACCCGCCGTAAGCGCATCCCAATTAAAGCGAATATACCTACCGGAACCTGGGCTGCCAGGGCCGAAATCCATAATCCAATCGGAACAAAACTGAAGATAACCGCCAGAAAAAAAATACCCAAACCGACAAATATCAGCAATGTGATTGCCTCAGCCATATAATAAACCTCCTTTAATTTTTTACTGCTATTTACTGCTCTTTGCGCTCAGGAACACCGAGGCGACGTACAACCACCCGTACACCTTCAACCTTGTCAACTATCAGCGACTCGCCCGCCGCTATGAAATCGCCGCTGGTCACTACATCAACACGGCGACCATCAATCTCGGCAGTACCAGAAGGACGCAATGCAGTTATCGCCACGCCATCCCTGCCGGTCAACATTTTCTGATCAAGAGGCGCAACATAACCCAAATCGGACCTCTCCTCTTCCGAAAGAATTAAATTCCGGAATATGCTTCTCCTGGTAAAAATACGAACAGCAAACACTATAAAGATTCCGGCTAAAACCGTGGATATGAGCACCATGATCAGGCCCGTCTGCACCGATGCAGCTGCCAGTACAACTGAACCAATGGTAGTAATAAAGCCTGCCACGCCGAAAACACCAAACCCTGGTATGAATACCTCCACCAACATCAGCGCTATCCCAAAGAAAAAAAGGAATAAAACCCAATATTCAGCCAGGCCAGCGGCCATATTACCGCCAAAATAAATGGCAAATGCAGCCATGCTTGTGATGCCTGCCAGACCAAATCCACTCGTCGTTACCTCCAGGAGTAAACCACTGATACCGATCATCAGCAATATAGTGCCTACCACCGGATTGGTTACCCAGCTGATGATCCTATCGCTTAACCTTGGTTCGGCCAAATGCAAAATTGCCCCAGGCAAACCAAGAGCTTCAAGAAGTGCATAGCGATCTGTCACGGTTCCTTCGCTATAACCAACAGTCAGAGCTTCATTCGCGGTTAGCGTGAGTAAAACGTTCTGCTCTACCAGGCCTTCGATCGCAACCTCGCTACGCACCATGGCCGAGGCAATCTGCGGATCCCGGTTCCGTCGTTCAGCCATACCGACCATCTCTTTTTCCCAGTAAGAAATCGTTTTTTCATCTACCTCACCCACACCCATGACGCGTGGTTCAGCAGCCCCGATAGTGCTGCCAGGGGCCATATAAATCGCGTCTGCCGCTAAAGCCAGGTATGCACCGGCAGAAATAGCGTTTGGCCGCACAAAAGCATAAACCGGCGGTCCGTAATCGTCTATTAGACGCCTGATCGCCAGCGCAGAATCAATAAATCCACCCGGGGTATCAAGTTCCAGGATTACAGCAACAGCACCGATTGTTTCGGCCTCTTCCAAGGCATAACGCACAAAACTTTCTGTGCCCGGATCGATCGTGCCGGTAATTTCGATCGCTACAACCGGGCCCTCATCAGGGGCACCAGACACCTGCGGTATAACCAGTACCAAACCGACGAGCAGGCACAAAACACACCCCAATAATTGTAATTTCCTCATCATAAAACATCTTGCTCCTCGTAAAAAGCCCGGCATGCAATACCGGACCTTATCTCAATATTTTCTCGACCATTTGACGAACAACATTACCATCAGCTTTACCTTTGACGCGAGGCATCAAAAAACCCATTACTTTTCCGATATCCTGCATAGTTTGAGCATCAGTTTCAGCAACCGCCTCACTTACCATTTGCGCCAGTTCCGGCTCGGAAAGCTGCTCGGGCAGATACTTCCTGAGCAATGCAATTTCCTGCTGCAAGACAGCTAACAGCTCTGGTCGGTCGGCTCTCTCATAATCATTGAGAGATTCCTGCCTTCTTTTCACTTCTCTGGTTAATATCGCTATCTCCTCCTCGGAATTCAGGGGAGCTTTCTTGGCGATAGCACCATTTTGCATCTCGGCCCGGAGCATACGAATCATAGTCAGCAGGAAACGATCTTTTGACCGCATCGCTTCCTGCTGTTCCTTAAAAAGTCTCTCAGCCAATAATTGGGTAGCCAAAACAGCTTACCTCCGTTTTTTGGCTAGACGCGCCTTTTCCGTGCAGCCTCAGCTTTTTTCTTGCGACGCACGCTAGGTTTCTCATAATGTTCCCGACGCCGAACTTCAGATAACACCCCCGACCGGGCACATTGTTTTTTAAATCTTTTAAGTGCCTTTTCCAGGGTTTCATTTTTGCCGATTTTTACCTCCGTCATAATTCTCCCCCCTCTCCTCACGAACCGACGCTTGAGAGCAACACTTCTGCTGTAGTTACCCTCTTCGCCCTTAGCAATGGCTTATTTCAAAGGTTTTCCTCCTATGAGGTGGAGATGAAGGTGAAAAACAGCCTGTCCTGCATCACGACCACAGTTGGTTATCACCCGGTAACCTGTTTTATCTAACTCGTAAGCTCTGGCTAATTCATTAATCACCGCGTGCAAATGACCAATTAAAGCTTCATCATCCCGATCCAAATCCAGCAACGTCGGAATATGTTTGCGCGGCACAACCAACAAATGAACCGGAGCAATCGGATTAATATCTTTAAAAGCAACAGCAGCTTCATCCTCGTAGACAAGCTCTGTATCAAATTCCCGACTTATAATCTTGCAAAACACACAATCGGCAGGCATGTTAATCACTCCCTCCTAACCGGTATTATAACACAGCCTATTTCTGTTGAGAAGTAAACAATCATCCGGGACAGGCATCCCTTACAAGCACAATTCGCTAAACGATTCCCTTTCACCTTGTTAAAAGCTGTGTTTCCTTAAAACCCGCTTGCTCACTTCTGAATCAGAATTGAGATGAAAGGACGTTAGCATTGCATTATTATAACGCAATCGGCTATAATAAATTCACACGAACCTATAAAAATAAGTTTTCCAAGGGGAAAAGAGGTGCCCGGATAGTGGAATTAGAAATCTGCGAAGCTCTCCAACGTTCAGATCTGCTCTTCATTGACGTCCGCTCTCCCGGGGAATATGCAGAATCCTCTATTCCCAACGCCATTAATATACCCCTTTTCGATGATCAACAACACCAGGAGCTTGGCATTTTTTATCACCAGTTCGGGGAAGCAAAAGCGAGATATCTTGCCCTGAAAATGGTTGCGCCAAAACTGCCCGCTCTGGTTGAAGAAATTGCTATCGCATGCCGCCAAAAGACACCTCTGCTTTATTGCAAGCGTGGTGGCATGCGCAGCATAAGTGTTTACCAGATTTTAACACTTACTGGCATTCAAGCCCTGCGCCTGAAGGGTGGCTATAAAGCCTACCGCCGCCATGTCAAACAGCAACTTGGCAGCTACCAGTTGCAAAAGAAGATTTATGTTTTGCATGGCCTAACGGGAGTTGGCAAAACAGCCGTAATTCATGAACTGATAAAAAAGGGTATTCCTGCCATTGATCTTGAAGGGTTGGCCCGGCACCGCGGCTCGGTTTTTGGCGGTATCGGGCTGAATGAGCCTCGATCCCAGAAAGACTTCGATGCCCAACTGCTCGAGCAGCTAGATTACTACAGCGGCTCACCATACCTGGTGGTGGAGGGTGAAGGCAGGCGCATCGGCAACACGCACTTACCTCTTTTCCTGATTGAAGCGATGCAGGAAGGTTGCCAACTTTTGCTTGCCACCTCTTTAAACAACCGCGTTAAGCGAATCAGGGACATGTATATCCCTGCCGAGATGCCGCCTGAAATACATGCGCAGATCAAGACAGCACTGTCCACCCTGCGGCGGAGATTGAGTAATGCAACGGTAGACCGCTTGCTGGAGCAATTGGATCAAGGTGATTATTCTGTTGTTATTGAAACCCTTTGCACCGACTACTATGATCACTTCTACAGCGATTCCCGACCGGAATGCAGCGCTTTCCATGCAGTGATCGACAGCTCAGATGCTGCAGAAGCGGCCTTGCAGATCATGGATATTATAAACAGTATTGATCATGTACCATCTCTCGAAACGAAAGGAGTATTGACCAGGTGAACACGTACGACGCTGCCCATGCCCTGGCGAAAGCCTTGCGCGAATCATCGGATTACAAAGAATTTAGGGAGGCACAGTTGGCATTGAAAGCCGACCCTTCGGCACGCAAAATGTTGCTTGATTTCCGACTTGAACAGTTTAATCTACAAAAGCAAAAACTATCAGGTCTTGAGTTAGCACCTGAGCAGGAAGAAAAACTGGCGAAACTGTTTGAAATAATCGGTATGAACAATATAATTAAGCGCTTTCTGCAAGCAGAGTACAGAATTGCAGTAATACTGCAGGATGTACACAAAATTATCGGTGAAGCTGCAGATGAAGTTTTCGATCCGGAACTCCTGAATCTGCCCGTCGAAGAGCTCGATGAAAAAGCATGAACAATAAAAAAAACAACCGATACCAGGCATTGCTGCTCGATCTGGATGGCACCTTAATTGATCTTGCCATCGAGCAGTTTGTACCGGCATATTTACAAGTGCTGTCCCATCGATTTGCTGATCTTTCTAAAGCCAGTGATTTTACCAGTCAGCTGTTCAGGGCCACCTATATTATGCTGCAGAACGAAGATCCGACAAAAACAAACGAAGCAGTTTTCTACGAAGAATTCTGTCAGCTTATCGAGCAACCATATGAAGCAATCAAACCACTTGTTGATCATTTTTACCGCTACGATTTCAATAAACTGAGCTGTTGGTGCAGAGAACTCCCTTATGCTCAGGCTGTTATCCACGCGGCCCGGGAAAAAGATTTGACCCTGGTCTTGGCCACGAATCCTATTTTCCCGGCCACGGCTACTTGCCAGCGCCTCTCCTGGGGCGGGTTATCAGAAAGCGCTTTCCATTTGATAACAACAATGGAAAACATGCATTTTTGCAAACCAAACCCTGATTACTACCTGGAAATTGCCCACAGGATTGGCTATCCACCGCAGCAATGCTTGATGGCGGGTAACGACACACGGGAGGATTTAAACGCTTCGGCAGTGGGCATGGACACTTTTCTGGTCGAAGATTTTATAATTCATCTGGACGATGATCAACCAGTCAGCAACTACCGCGGCTGCCTGAAGGACCTGGCAACTTTTATCGATAAATTGGAGTAAATTTGAAGTTTAAACAACCAACCCACAAGCCTGACGCTTCAACTTTTCCGCCTGCGACACGGTTCGGCCAGCATATAATTTCCTTCTTCACCTGTCATTAAGGCATTTACGAGCTTGCCCCTCCAGTGTAATCCCTTGATTTGCGTGGCAACTTTAACACGCAAGTAATGA
>DATIKA010000218.1:0-4605 GCA_035478055.1 Candidatus Limnocylindrales bacterium
ACTTTTCCCCAAATTGATTACATCAGGGTGAAATATCATAATAATATTGGGGAAAAGAATCTCACCCCTTTCAAAAATAGGCTGCGTGGAAATGCGGACATAACTTTCCGCCGGAGCAAGCCGCTTTTCAGCTCCGAAAAAAGGATTAACGGTACTGACCAACCCCGAACGGTTGGCAGCGTCCCCTAAAATATGGGCAGCGGTCACTACACCCTGTCCGCCCAACCCGGACATACGAATAAAGGTTCTGTGCTGCATTACCGTTTCGCCTCCTCCAGTTGCTTGATAAATTCCTCAGCCTGCGGCGTGATATACTCCCGAGGCTTAAACTTGCCAGCTTGCTCATACTCTTTGATTTTTGCCAACGTTTCATTAGGTTTGAATTTGAAATTGGTAGGGCAGGGGGTGAATATCTGAACATAAGTGGGACCGATTTCCCTGGCTACCAGGATAGCCCTCCTGATTACTCTTTCCAAACGTTTGGGATGGTATGGTGAAGTAACGGCCACATAGGCACAACCAGATTCCCTGGCAATTTCAGGCATAGCTACTTTCCCAAATTTCTTGCCGGTGGGGGCCATATTCAGAACCGTTCCGAGCTGTGTCATTCCGCTTTCCTGACCACCGGTGTTGGCATAAACTTCATTGTCCAGCATGATGGTGGCAATTTTTTCTCCCCTGAACCAGGAGTGCATTACCATATCCAGACCAATATCGCAGGTGGCTCCGTCTCCGGCAACCACCACTACATCCTTGTGCTGATCAGGGAAACGCAATGTCAGGGCTCGCTTTAATCCGGTAGCCACGGCATTTTGGTTGCCGAACAGGGAATGGATATTGTGCAGCGCTACCTGTGGAAATGCCAGGGAATTGCAGCCTGTAGTACCGACGATAATAGTATCTTCAGGATTAGGTAGCGAGACAAGAATCAGACGAAGTGAAAGGGCCAATCCGCAACCAGCGCAAAGAGGGTGCTCTTCCAGCAACTCTTTAAAGGTCCCCATTTCGGCTACTCCCAAATTCTTACCCTGCGGCCCTTTATCAACCAGTTCTTTATATTCGGGGGGCATGATATCTTCAAAACCGGGGGCAATTTTATATAGATTACGCTTGCTCATACTGAGCACCTCCTGATTTCATTTAGGATCTCTTCCGGAGGCATGGTCATTCCGCCAAAAACCCGCGGTCCGCCGATAACCTTGCTGCTGTTCTCCACCACAGATTTGATTTCACGACAGAGCCACCCGACCCGATTGAATTCAGGGACAATGATTGCTCTGCAGCTTTGTGTAAGTTCTTGGATCTCAGCCGTGGGAAACGGACGGATGCTTTTGATCTTGATCAGACCTACGTCGATCCCTTCCGCTGCTGCCATCAGCAAAGCCTCCCGGCTTTGCGACACAGCGGTACCGGAAGCGATGATCAAAACGTCCGCTCCGGGATTTTCCACCTCAATCAAGCCATCCAGGTAACGGCGGATAAACGGACGGGCCCTCTCTGCCGCAGCCATTATTTCTTGCTGCCATGAAGCGTGAGCTGCGTAGCTGATAAAGTTACTCTTCATCACAAAGGGGTCACGCATCTGCCGGACGGGTACATTTTCCATGTCCATAACTGGAACAGGCGAGCTATAGGGGTTGTAAGGTGGTAACTTTAAATCCGGCGAAGCTAATTCTACAACCTCCCGGGTATGGGTAACAAAGAAACCATCGGCAAACACACCTACCGGTAAGTGCACTTCTGTTTTTTCCGCAATTATAAAAGCCTTCAAAATCATATCGTAAAGGTCTTGCACATTTTCGGCGTGAAACATCATGATGCCGGTATCCAGCATACAGGCCATCTCGATAGTATCGGGCTGAATGGTGAGAGGCGAGTTAACACCCCTGGTCAGGAATGCACAGACAACGGGTAACCTGGAACCGGCCCAGGTGGAAAACATTTCGAAGGCGCGTAGAGTGCCCGGTCCCCCGGTGGCGGTAAAAATACGTACCCCGCCCATGGAAGCTCCGGCCACAGATGACATTACGGCAAATTCATTCTCACCACGGTAATAATCCTTAATGTAGCCTTCAGCAAAAATATCACCCACCAGATGCATACTTTCTGATTGAGGGGTGATCGGGTAGGAAATAGCCATCTCCACATTAGCGCGCTTTATGGCTTCACGCACTGCTTCGCTGCCGGTAATAAAATGTTTGCTTCTGCCTTCACGGGAAAAAATAATCTCAGGGTCAACTACTTTTTGTTCGATCACTATTGCCGCTCCCCCTTCTTCTTAGCAATTATTGCAGTCAGCTTCTTGATTTCCTCCACGCCCATGCAACAAAAAGAAATCATCGCGTCTTCATGACCTGCTTCTTTGCACAGAGCAATCGTGTAACAGTCAGTGCCGCCTCTGACGATCTTTAAAGCCATGTTGGCATAATGACAGTGAACACCGATAAAAACACATACATCAATCTTGTTGTGCCAGATAGTCAGGTTGGGGTGATTGGGGTTAATTTCCAGGTCAGGATTGATCATGGGGTACTTGGGACGGTAGTCGGGCATAGGGATAATCTTCGCGCCAACAGTTTTCGCCAACTGTTGCAGAGCCGCCGCCTTTTCCGCTACTCCCTCTTTCCAATCCCACAGGATTTCCGGTCCCGGGAAAAAAAAGGGGTTTTTTGCAGAAATCAACTTCTCTGCCGCCACCTCCATAGCCTCGTCCTGAGTGACAATTTCCCCCTCCACCAAGGCATAGCCTTTCTCGGGGAGAATTACACCCATACTGGCGGCAGCAGGGGGTAAATAACCTTCTGGGCCAGGTAAAACACGGTATTTTACCGTTGACATGTGCAAACCTCCTACTATTAGAATATATTTCCTTGTTCCAACGGGTAATTCTCGGAGTTCTAGAGCAGTGCGACTTCCCTACTATGTGTAAAACTCCGAGCGACTGCTTTTTTTGGGCACCTGAACTGCCGGGACGTGTCGCAAACTCTTCCAAATAAAATCTTCTCACTTCGGATACCCACAACCAGTGCAAAATCACCGTTAACATATTTATGCAGGAAAACAGCAAACCGCATCCACCTGGTTATACCCAGGTCGCTGTCTTATCGGGCAGAAGTTACACATGTTCATCAGGCAGGGAGTATAAACCTGAAGAGATGCTGAATCCACCGTGTATTAAATGATCACAGCTTTCTTGACAAAATCCGCCAATTTCCCAGTTAGGTTGCACCACATAGAGCCGTTAAAATGCTTCTTGCAACCTGCACCTGACTAGTCAATAAACGAATTTTTGGGTGATGGCTTTCCTATCCCGAAATAGCACTCAACATCAGTCCGGATAATGTCTTGCGGCACCGGCGAAACAGTGCAAATATGCTTTATTGCTCAACATACACATCGACGAAGTAAAAACATTGTCAACGAAAATATTACCCGAAAACCTGAGTATATGTCAAGCGTTAGAAAATTATATTGATTTATACCTACTGTTTAATGTATCTAATTCTACAACGAAAATTGGCCGTCATTTTTTGGCCGGCATCAGTATCAGCACATCAAAAAAACACCTGCCTCCACCTAAACGGCTCCCGATATCAACCTGGATCGTGTGGAAATAGCCGCTATGTTTCAGGGAAGGAATAATCATCTGTTCAAAAACTGAACCGGTGCGGGAATCGCGGGGTACCATTATTTTAACCCACGCGTAGCCAGAACTTCTCTTGCCGGAGTCCTGTCGCCATTACAACTGATCCTTCGTGGAGCATCATAATAATTGATATCGAATCCATGCTCAAGGTATAGTTCAACGATTCTTTCCGTCGCCTGGTTCGAGAGTACAACCGGCCCGGGGTGTTTTATCAACCATTTAACAAGCCGGATCTGATCGTTCCAATCAAAACCATTTTTCGAATAACTGGTGAATTCAACATCATACGGTGGATCGGCGTAGATAAAGTCATCTTTTACTAAGGGCAGCTTTTCAAAATCAGCGCAGGTAAATCCCCACTTTTGAAAAACCTCCTTGTAGGGTTCGTAATCACGGATATAATTAATATTTTTGTAGCACCCAAAGGGAACATTAAATTCGTCTTTCTGGTTAAAACGGCAAAGACCATTGTAACCGGTTCGGTTGAGGTAATAAAACAGTTCTGCTGCTTCCTTTGAGTTTTCTTTCCCCGCCTTAATGAGTGCATTAAATTGATCACGGTAAGTGTAGTAAAGCTCTTTATCATTTTCTAACGGCAACTCAACGTTAAGACCCCTTTGAACCCATTTGAAAAAATTGATCAGATAAGTGTTGACATCATTTAAGAGCGCTTTTTCAGGCATCAAGCCCAGAGTAACCGCCAGACCTCCGCAGAGCGGTTCTACCAAGCGGTACTGTGAGTGCGTGTTCCATATTGGCAGCAAGTGAGGCACCAGCCACCTTTTCCCCCCAGCCCATTTAAGGGGAGGCCGCAAACCATGAGAAGGGAACATATTGTTTTTCACGAAACAGCTCCTCGTTAGATCCTGCGTAAGAATTGTCAGCGGCAAATAAGATGTTCGCTAAGCGCTGTTTATATACTTCAACTAAAATACATCATAAACCTGCAAGTGGGATGC
>DATIKA010000219.1:0-3432 GCA_035478055.1 Candidatus Limnocylindrales bacterium
GATGGCAATGCCTTCTTGTTTGCCGGGTTATGTATTTTTAACTGCCGTTTTATGTATTTCTATTATGCCGAAAACAAGAAGATAGCCAATTAAATTCACCATTCCAAAATTCAGTATTTGAGGTTGTTGGAGTCCCTCCACTGAATATTTCTAAAGCTACTTCTTCCAACTTCACTTCTCTCCACCCATCAATACTCATTCCTGCTCACCCCCAGTCTTACCCTTCAGCTTTTTCTGCGCCTGCTTAACAGCCTCCAGGTAATCGCGCTCTACAGGGGTGGGTAAATCGGCTATCCGTTTGCGGTATTTTTTATATTCCGCCGTTGCTTTCTCTATAGCGGCCTGCCGGCTGACCGTACCTGCACTTTGCAGCAGCCCTTTCCCGTAGCGCTCGGCAAAGTCGTCTACCTGCGGCAGCCAGTCATGCATATACATTGGCTCGTGATTTACCGCATGCAGCTCTGCCAGGTCGAAAAATGCTGCAACCATACGGTTCAATACAGATAACTCTTTTTCATCCAGGTAGTTTTTAGCAATCAGGGCATCCTCTTTACCGGGTTGCTCACCGGAAAAAGTATTCATCCCCATAAAAGGCAGTTCCGCATTGGCCCGGTTGTAGATAATTTCAGCAGCGGTCTGCTTATTTACTGCATAGTGCAATTTGTTCTGGACAATCTGAAAGAACTGTTTGCATTCCTCTGATTTAGGATCATAATCTACACTGGTGGCAAAAAGGTCTAATAGCTGCCGGTAAAAAACTTTTTCGCTGGAACGGATATCCCGAATGCGTTCCAAAAGTTCTTTCCAATAATTGCCGCCGCCTGCTTTTTTCAAGAGGTCGTCGTTCATAGTAAAACCTTTGATCAGGTACTCCCGCAGGCGTTCGGTTGCCCAGATCCGAAACTGGGTGCCGCGTAAAGATTTTACACGGTAGCCGACGGAGATGATCACATCGAGGTTGTAGTGTTTTACATTATACTTTTTACCGTCAGCGGCAGTTGTTCGGAAATTCCGAACAGCTGAATCTACGATCAGTTCCCCTTCTGCAAAGATGTTTTTTATATGTTCGTTGATATTTGCCTTGCTTGATTGAAACAGCTCTACCATCTGAGCCTGTGACAGCCAAACTGTTTCATCTTCCATCCGCACATCTATTTTTACGGTGCCATCTGCCGAGCGGTAGATGATCAGCTCCGTCTCTTTAGAACTCATAGCCAATCGCCCCCAAACGCTCTTTAATCTCTTCCTCCAGCTTATGAGATTTGGCAAACATCTCGGCCAGCTCGGCAGTCAGCCTGGTCATCTTTTCATCGAAGGGCTCACCGTCATCTTCGCCATTTTCGATACCCACATACCTGCCCGGGGTCAGAATGTATTCGTGCGCTCTCACTTCTTCGATAGAGGCTGACTTGCAGAAACCTTCGGCATCAGCATAGTCCTTGCCATCTCGCCAGTTATGGTAGGTATCACAGATTTTAGCGATTTCCTGATCGGATAGCTCTCTATGCTTGCGGGTTATCATGGTGCCCATTTTGCGGGCGTCAATAAAGAGGATTTTGTCTTTTCGGTTTTCTCTCTTCTTTGACAGGAACCATAGGCAAACGGGGATGGTAACGTTATAGAACAAGTTAGGAGGCATGGTGACCATACAGTCTACCAGGCCTGTTTCGATAATGTTTTTTCTGATTTCAGCTTCTGCCTTGGTGGAAGTGCTCATGGAACCATTGGCTAAGACAAAGCCGGCCACGCCGCCGTTGGGGGATAGTTTTCTGATGATGTGCTCAATCCAGGCATAGTTAGCATTGTTTTTCGGTGGAATACCATATTCCCAGCGAGCATCGTCTAGGATCAAGGTATAGTCGCTGACGTTGAAAGGGGGGTTGGCCAGGATGAAATCTGCCCTGAGGTTTTTATGCAGATCATTAGCGAAGGTGTCCGCATCTCTTCCGCCAAGGTTGCCGTCGATCCCTCTGATCGCAAGGTTCATCTTGCAAAGCTTCCAGGTGGTGGAGGTGTACTCTTGGCCGTATATGTAGATATCATCCCTGCGGCCCTGATGCTCTTCGACAAACCGTGCCGACTGGACAAACATACCGCCGGAGCCACAGCAGGGATCATACACTCTGCCTTTATATGGTTCAATCATCCCGACAAGGAGTTTAACAATGGTTGGCGGGGTATAAAATTCCCCTTCGCTGGAGCCGAATTTGCCCAGGAAATATTCATAAACCCTGCCCAGAATATCCTGTGCTTTGGCTTCCTTGCTGCCCAGGTTGAAAGAAAACAAGTCAATGAGCTCGCCCAGCTTTGTTTTGTCAAGCTCCGGCCTGGCATAGTTCTTGGGAAGCACTCCCTTAAGACTTTTGTTTTCCCGTTCAATGGCGATCATGGCTTCATCAATGATTTGCCCGATGATGCTCTGCTTAGCGCTCTTCTTGATAAATTCCCACCTGGCACTAGTTGGAACGAAGAATACATTATCCTCGATGTATGCGTCTCTGTCTTCCTCAAAACCTTCTCCGTCCGCCACCAGCTGATTGTACTTTTCTTCAAAGCTGTCCGAGATATATTTTAGAAATATGAGTCCAAGGACTACATCCTTATAATCTGATGGCTGGATGTTGCCTCTAAGTTTATCCGCCATTTCCCACAACTTGTTTTCAAACTCTAAATTTACTGCCATATTTAACCCCTCCTACATTAATGCGTTATAAATGCCGTCTTTTGTATTCGACCAGCGACTTTCCGCCTTATTGATGGTTTCTTGATGCGCTTCTAATTCGACCTGGTACTGATTGATGATTTCCTCCTGCTTTATAATGGGCAGCAAGGGAATCTCAATTTCCATAATATCAGAATAATTAATATTCATCACCGTTGTACCGCGCTGGAAGCTTTTTATGATCGCCAGGCCAACAGGGCTCTCAAAGAATATTTTTATAAACGCACCTTTGACCTTTTCTTTGGGTCTAATAACAATGAGATTTGCTGAGGCAATGATGATTTTATCCTGCTTTGTAAACACCGCCGATTTAACCGCCGTTCCCCGGCAGGACAGTACTACATCGTCTGTCATCAGTTCGTATCGTTTTACCTTCCGTTCTTCCTCATTGATGGTATCCAGATCCCGATAATCCATTTCCCCGTTTTCAATGTTGGAGATATTTAAGATTGAGATATTTCCAAGAGCAGTATCTTTTTTAAGAATGGATTTTCCTCTAAAAACCTCTGCCACATCTTTTAGCTTAACCTTTTGGATATTAGAACTTTTGAATCGCTGAATGTTTTCATCATCACCTGCTAACAAGAACTCTATGCGCCAGTCTTCATGAGACAAAAACTTACTTGTTGGGATGGACTTCCTGCCATTCACCTCATTTTTAGATGAACTGTGGGAAGAGTTCGAGCGGATCAAAGGCAACAGCAAGCAGC
>DATIKA010000220.1:0-5491 GCA_035478055.1 Candidatus Limnocylindrales bacterium
GGTGGCTTCATTGCAGAATGTCATACTGCCGGCCAGATCGGCTTCATAGTATGCTTCCTCGATCGTGGCCAGGATCTCGCGGTACCGTTCTTCGGAATCCTTCAAAGCTTCCTCGGCCTCGTGTTTGAGCAAGGTTTCGGAAATAATTTCGGCCACTGTTCTGAGCAGGGCGATTTGCTGTTCGGTCCACGTTTTTTTCGACTTCACCTCATCTAAGCCTAAGAAAGCGAATACTTCTCCGCCCCTAATCACCGGTATGGTTAATATTGATTTTATTTCTTCAATCTTAAAATCAATTTTGTCCGCTTCCGCCTCCGGTGGCATTTCATCAACGTCCGGAATATAAACGTAATTCTTGCTTAAGAGCTGATTCGCCCACCAGGGAGTGTTTGCCACCGGTAAACCATCATTTCTTTCCCGAACAGAACTTACCCCTTCGGCGCACCATTCATAGGGATTGACGATATACTGCTGATCAGCGCTAAACCGCATTAGGTAGCAGCAGTCGGCCCCAAAAAACTCGCCGCTACGCTTAAGGGCCAGGTTGATTGCATCATTAATCTTTTCGGACCGGGTGTTAACAAAGGTCGATGATATTTCAGCCACAAGCTGTTCGCACTGCAACTGGTACTGCAGGGCATTCCTGGTTGCGCGACGTTCGGTAATATCTTCCCCCACGGCTAAGTACTCCTTCAGCGTCCGATCTGGGTTAAAGATCGCCCGGTTCTTCCAGCCGAAGAGCCGTGACTGCTTGAAGTGCTCGTAGGTAACTGTCGGCTCCTCGGGAATAAGCGAGGCAAATTTCTCTTCAACCTCGGCCCGGTACTCGGGCGGAACCAGGTTAAAGAAGCCCTGGCCGACTAGTTCTTTGAGCGGCCGGCCGAAGAACGCCCTGGATGCTTCATTGACAAAGGTTATCCGGCCATCCGCTGAAATACGGGTAACCAGCACCGGAATATCTTCGGCCAGTGCCCGGTACCAGTCACGGCCGTGCGCGATAATCCGTTCAGCCTGTTTTCTTTCGCTGATATCCCGGACTGAGGCCATCAACATCTTATGGTCATCAACGACTACCCGGTGCAGCCTGACTTCGGTATCGAGCAAGCTACCGTCTTTATGCTGGTGCTGCCAGTAAAATGTCTGCGGCCGACCTTTGAGGGCCAGATCAATATATTCACTGGCCGCTTCCGCAGATTTTCTGCCGTCCGGCTGCAATGGCGGCGAAAAATCAAGCGGTGAATGCCCGATTAGCTCTTCGTACTTGTGGCCCAACAAGCGGCAGGCTTCAACGTTGCAGTCGACAAATTCAGTGTTCATAACAAACTGGGCATCGGCCGAGTTTTGAAACAGCCCTTTATACTTTTCCTGGCTTTCCCGAAGCTCTTGTTCGACCTTCCGGCGCCTGATATTTTCTAAAACCTGGGCAGAGAGAGCGGCGATCGTGCTGGCAAATGATTCTTCGTCTATATGCCAGTGCCTGATTTCTCCCACGTGCTCAAAACAGAAGACTCCTAAGAGCTTACCTTCTGCAAAAATGCCGGCATCAAGCATCGAGGTGATGCCCAGCGGCTTGAGATAATTTTCTATAAACTCAACCGTCCGCCGGTCGGTAAATGTATCATCAGCGTAAACCCTGCTTTCCCGGAGGACGGCGTCAAAGTAACCGGGGTAATCGCTGGCCCGAAGGATCAATCCGCTGCTGTGCTGCGGCCGGGCCGGCTCATAGAGATCCAGGCATTTTAGCTCTTCACCATCGTCCGTTAAAAGCCAGATGCTGATCCTAGCCACCGCTATTGCCGAAGAGGCAATCTCGGTCAGCGCCTGCGCTGCCGCAACCAGGTCTCCGGAGCTTAAGGCCGGTTCAGTTGCAAGCCGGGCCAGGGCACTTCTCTGGTTGGCCGCCCGTAGCTCTCGTGCATCAAAAGACTGCCTATGCTTTTCTGCCGTCAGATCGGGTTTATCTTTTTTCTGAGCAGCCAATTGCTTCTCCTGCCTTGGAAAACAGGATGCGGGCCCTGCTGGCCCGTTTAGAATAGGACAGGGGGACGTTTCTCCCGTCCTGATGCCTTAGGACAGGGGGTCGTTTCTCCCGTCCTGCTGCCTCACACAAATTGGTAACACAGCCCTACATTTATCCCGAATTTAAATAACTCATTACCGATGCAGCGAAAATACTGAAATCATCCAACCGGTTATTCATAACATCAGCCAATTTCTTCATATCCAAACCAGCGTACTCGTGCACAAGTATATTTCTTAATCCGGCCATGCCCTTAACTGACAAAGCATAATCTTCCGGGATTATTTTCAGGCGAGCTAATTCCGGAAATATCGCCGCATACTCCCGTATCGGCACACCCGCATCTGCCAGGATATGATTGCCAATATCAAAAAGCACCTGAATGCATAGCTGCAGCCCGTGTTGAACAATCCACGCTTGATCCAGATCCCTTTCTAACCTGGCGGCTGTTACGCCTTGGTGCTTTTTCAATTGCGCAAGGTAACGCTCAAGTTCTTGCAGCTTGAGGGTAATCAGGTCTTTGTCAACCAGTTCATTCACCTCCAAAGGTACCCGCAAGTAACCTTTTACGGATATATTCACCCTGAACTTTTAGAAGTGGTTTAAAATCAAGATATTCTCTTACTGCCTTTTCGTGAAACGCTCTCCGTTCATCATGCGAGCGGCTATATACAAGGATTCCGTTTTTTATGACCTGGTGTTTCAGCATGATTGATGCATCGTTTAAGATAACCACATCAACTCTGCATGCCAATAATTCAGCGAGCTCCGTAATCAGTTCACTTTGATAACCGAAGCCGCTTGCCGGGATTTCACAGGCGGAATCGACATATACGGCCAGATCAACATCACTTAACATGCCGGCAGTTTCTGCCGCCACTGAACCGAACAAGTAAGCAAATTCTATTTCCGGTTTTGAAGCTATTACCGGTGTTATTTTTGACAGCACCTGTTGCTTAGCGGTGGCTGTCGGGGCTGTGTTTTCCAGGTCAGGTTTGTTGGTCTCGTTAATATTGGTCAGCTCTTTTCGTGGGACAGGGGGAGACGAGGGCAGAAGAAGACAAGGGGACGTTTCTCCTGTCCTGTCACCTCACAAAGAATGGTAACGTTAGATTTTCATTTCGCGCTGCCGCGAAGGCCTGCGCGGTGTGCTACATCGCCATATCGCTGCCCACGGGAACAGTTCCACCGTCTTCAGCAGAGGTATGAGGACACTCCTGATACATGAGGAATGTCCCCCTCGGACTTATCCTGCGCTTCGGGGACGCTCGAACCGTCCCCATGGCACCGCTCACAGATCAGAGATGAAATCTCCCACGGCAAGCCGGTTTATTTGCGGTTTATTTGTATTTGATTGTGAATTCTTCACCCTTGACCATTGGGCCGACCGCGTTGTAGGGGGTGAGATCAAGGGTCCGATCGTGGAGGTTGCGGCGGGAAAGCATTTTCTGCTGTTTTTTCTTACGCTCTCGTTTCGGCTTACGATCAGGGTGTCCCATGGTCTACCACCTTTACTGCTTATTTGCTTTTGGTTTACCGGATTCCATGCCCGCTCCGTTGCGCGAAAAAATAATATTGTCTCCATTATACACAACTGTAATGCAAAGTCAAAAATTTGATAACACTAACATAACATTACTGCAAATAAGGTTAGTTGACAAAGTAAGTGCAACCGGGTTTACGGTGTGGGGTTGCAGAAAATCTTACAAAAGTGAAGTTGCAGTTAGTCTTACAGGGAACGCTGTAGTCCATGCCTTCCCCCTAAGGAGTGATGGCTACGTTTAGTCATGTAAAAAAATTGCTTGTAATTATTCGTTTTGCCTGAAAAAATAAAGTGGCCAGTACCAGCGTCAACTGGCCATTTTTCGATATATTATTTATCACTGACAATCAATCCGCTCCTGGCAGATTAATTAACCCTGTTCCTGATAGCGAAAAAACAACCGTAAACAACCTCTTGACATGATACTAATACATGATATCATATGGTCGTGAACAATAGACAGCGGCAAACATTGTCAAAGATTTTCGAAAACCCGGATCGCTCAGATATTGCCTGGGTAGAGATTATATCCCTGTTCAGGGCTGTTGAAGCTGAAATATCAGAAGGAAGAGGTTCCCGGGTCAGAGTTGCACTTAAGGGTGTCAAGGCCGTATTCCACAGGCCTCACCCGTTGCCGGTGACTAACAAGCCACTTGTTCGTGCTGTACGCAAATTTTTTACTGAAACTGGGGTGTTTGATGATGGAATATAAAGGTTACTATTCTAAAGTGGCGTTTGATGAAGACGCTTATATTTTCCATGGCCAGGTGATCAATATAAAGGATGTGATCACATTCGAAGGCATAACTGTCGACGAGCTGAAACAGGCCTTTCAGGATTCAGTTGATGACTATCTTGAGTTCTGCTCCGAGCGCGGCGAAGATCCCGATAAACCTTATTCGGGCAGATTTGTTGTACGGATTGACCCTGAATTGCACAAGAGTATCGCCATCGAGGCCCGGGGACGAGGAAAAAGCTTAAACGCTTTGGTCAACGAAATTTTATCAAAATCATTTACATTCAAAGCTATGGATCATTTCAGGCATCAAGCAGATGATCAGGTGGGTGCAGACCTGGTGTCGGAAAGCAGTTTTACACCATACGACCGACGATAGCCGGTCAGGGCTGCTGATCTTCACCGGCAACTGCCAGGAATACGGCAACCAGCTCGGGATCGAATTGGCTGCCAGCGTTACTTTCGATCTCCTCAAAGGCTTCTTTGGCTGTCTTCAGCTTATTGTATGGCCGCTGGTTGGTCATCGCATCGAAGGCATCAACGATGGAAAGTATTCTGCACTCAATCGGGATATCCTTTCCCTGAAGCTGCAGGGGATAGCCGCTGCCGTCCCAGCGTTCATGGTGCCTGAGAATCAGATCGGCCACACCGGAGAGATCAGGTGAGGCCGAGGCAATACGGTATCCTTTTTCCGGATGGCTGCGCATAACTTCCCACTCCTCATCGGTTAATGGGCCCGGCTTGTAAAGTATGCGGTCCGGAATACCGACCTTGCCCAGATCGTGCACCTGGGCCAGCAGGGCCAGGTCGGCCAGTTGGTAGGAAGAGAGGGCAACCTGTTCGCCAACTGCCCGGCAGAGCTCTTCCAGGCGCCGGGCATGGCCTTCGGCGATATAATCCCGCTCGGCCAGCGCCGCCAGCAGGCTCTGGACAATCTTGCCCCGGTTGCTGCTGCTACGGTAGAGCTTGTCGCGATACATGCTGTCATCGGCTTGCCGGTACACTTCTTTTAACGAGGTCTCGCCCTGTTCAGCAGTGGCTATCCCGACCGATATGCCCAGGGGCAGATCCAGGTTTTCCTGGTTGAACTGGATGACTTTCTCCCTGATCCTTTTGACGATCCCTTCTCCGGTTTGCTGATCGGTCCGCTGCAGTATCGCGGAGAATTCATCTCCGCCGACCCGGGCCAGCA
>DATIKA010000221.1:0-7480 GCA_035478055.1 Candidatus Limnocylindrales bacterium
AGACCAGGTACTGTTCGGTTATCTCGGTAATCGAGACAGACCATATGTCAACCTCTGTTTTCCTGATCAGGTGAAACAGCAGATCGAAAGGTCCTTCGAACATTGGCAATTTGATACTGTATGCAGCCTGCTGCGTCCTCAGATCCATTACAGACACATAACATCCCTTACAGTTTCGAGAGTTACCATCGCTGCTTTTTTGGCTCGTTTATTGCCATCCTCCAAAACTTCCCTTAAGTATTGGGGTTTATTTTCCAGCTCTTTCCTTTTTTCATAAATCGGGGCTATTGCTTCGACCAGCTTTTCCGCCAACATTGCTTTACAATCCACACAACCGATGCCGGCACTGCAACACCCTGCTTCTATCTCCGGCACACGAGCAGCGTTGAAGATTTTCTGAAAATGGAAAACAGTGCACACCTCCGGGCGACCAGGGTCACTGCGGCGTGCACGCTGCGGATCAGTCAGCATACGCCGTGACTTTTCACGAATTTCCTCCGGTGAAGCAGCCATATGAATATAATTATCATAGCTTTTGCTCATCTTGCGACCGTCGATTCCCGGCACCAGGGTATGGCACCCCAGTAAGGTTTGCGGTTCCGGAAATATCGGTTTGTAAAGGTGGTTGAAGCGCCGCACGACTTCACGCGTAAACTCCAGATGCGGTGCTTGATCCTCGCCGACAGGCACTGCATCAGCGCGGTATGCCAAAATATCCGCCGCTTGCAGCAAGGGGTAACCTAAAAAGCCGAAAGTATTGATGTTGCGGCCCTCAAGCTCTTTGATCTGTTCCTTGAAAGTGGGACAACGCTCCAACCAGGCGATCGGAGTAATCATCGCCAGCAGCAGGAATAATTCTGCATGTTCAAGTACCGCCGATTGTTTGAACATCACCGCTTTTTCCGGATCTAAACCTGCGCTGAGCCAGTCGATCAACATCTCGCGGCAGTGTTCATCGATCGATGCTGAATTTTCATAATCTGTAGTAAGCGCGTGCCAGTCGGCAATAAAGAAATGGCACCTGTAATCATGCTGATGCTGAACCCAATTGTGGAGTGCTCCAAAATAGTTACCCAGATGCAAGCGGCCTGTCGGCCGCATACCGCTGACGATTGTTTTCACCTTTATCACCCTTTGCCCAATTATAACCCCGGAATGAACCGGATGATCGTATTGAAAATTGTAAACACTAAGTTATAAGCGGGGAATATAATAAAACGAAAAACCCCGGTAAAAATTAAAACAAGCAAGATAAACGGCGCATAACGCTCAAGCTGATAATAATAAACGAGGTATGTGTCGGAAAGATAAGACATCAGTATCTTCGAACCGTCCAACGGAGGGATCGGGATCAGGTTAAATACGGCCAGAAGTATGTTCAGTTGAAAAAACACGGCGATGAACCTGAGCAACAAGTCCGTGGTAACACCGACACTGAGCAGCAGGTTGAGCAACAATAAACCCAAAAACCCCAGAACAAAGTTTGTCATGGGACCGGCAAAAGATACCCAACGCAAGCCGGCTCTGTACTGTGTAAAATTATGAGGGTTAATTGGAACCGGTTTGGCCCACCCAAAACCTACCAACAGAATCATCAGGGTACCGACGGGATCGAGATGGTTGATAGGATTCAAATTCATACGCCCCTGCCGCTTCGCAGTGGTATCGCCGAAGTGATAAGCCATGCGCGCGTGGGCGAACTCGTGAAAGGTAATCGCGATCAACAAAGCCGGGATACGCAAGGCAATAATTATGGGATCTAAACCTAGCATGGCAGTTATCCTCCCCCTCTTTTCTGCATCTCCAAATATTCTAACACAAACTCAAATTCTTCTTGCGGTGTGCGTACCTTGCCGTCCAGAACTGCCTCTTTCAACCGATCAAGCACAGTCCGGTAAAGCGGACCCGGCTCCAACCCTATTTTTTTTAAATCGCCACCCTTGAGCCTGGGCCGAATGTATTGTAACCCGTCCAGATAATGCTTTAAATTTTCCTTTACCTTTTCCCTTTCTGCCATGGCATAAACTAACAAGAGCGCTTCAAGCGGCAGTTGTTCAAGGCAGTTAACCAATGCACTGGGGCTTATATTTTCCCGATCTAGTTCCTCGAGAAGCGCAGGTGCTTCACGGCAGGCCGCCAAAACCACGGCAGCCCTGTCCCGGGATAGATGTAACTTTCTCATTATAGCAGACCTGTCTTCAGATTCCAAATCATACATGAGGCCACAAAGATAAGCCACTTCAGAATCAGGGGGTTTTTCCCATTCACGCTGCCTGGCCCAATTTAAAATCTCCGCAATTCCGATTAAACGCGCCCAGGTTTCCCCTGTCGGTTGAACCCGGGGGTATAGAAAATCAAACAACTCTAAATCTTCGAAGCGCTGCATGATTTTGACCGGTTCAGGTTCCTCATAAATCAGTTTAAGTTCATGGTTTAAGCGTTGGCGGCTTAATTTTTCCAATAACCCGCCTTTGACCGCTTTGCCCAGCAGGCGCAGTGTTTCCGGTTCAATCTCAAAACCGTAGCGCTGTTCAAAGCGAATCGCACGCAGGATACGCAGCGGATCATCGACAAAACTGAGATTGTATAATATCCGCAGGGTTTTCTTTTGGATATCAGGCTGGCCGTCATAAAAATCGTATAACTTTCCGTAGTTCTCCGGCATGATCGAGCACGCCATGGTGTTGATCGAAAAATCACGTCTGAAAAGATCATTTTTCAGGCTCGAACTTTCTACCTGCGGCAATGCAGCCGGCGAAGCATAAAATTCTTTTCGCGCCGTCACTACATCCAGACGCAATCCTTCTTTCAAAAAAAGAGATGCTGTGCCGAATTGCTCAAAGTGTTTCAGATCACCACCCAAAGTTTTTTGCAACGTGCCCGCAAAAAGAATAGCATCCCCTATCACAACAAAATCAAGATCTTTGGGCAGCGGCCACTTCAGCAAGAGATCTCTGATCACACCGCCAACCAGATAAACCCTTACCCCGCACCGGTGAGCAAGCTGGCCGATCAACAGAAGTAATTTCTGCATCTCGGCCGGCAATTCCTTACTCATGAGCGGCAGTATATTGCCGTCTATTTCGTCCAGAGGCATATCCTCCGACGCTATGCCTGAAAGATCTGGGGTAACCGGCTTGACCACAAACCGCCCCCGTTTATCCAGCCGGTCCAGATGGCGCAAAATATCAGATCGGGTTACTATACCAACCAACGTTCCATCGCCGTTAACAAGCGGGATGCGGCCGATATTGTGTTCCACCATCAAACGGCGAAGCACAACCAGCGACGCATCGGGTGAGGCAAGTTTTACTTTACGCTTCATAAAACCTTTGACCGGCGCATGACCAAGACCACCATGCAGTGCTTTCTGCAAATCCCGCCGTGAAATTACCCCGACCAGGTTCCCATCTTCCATTACCGGGCAACCCCTGTAATTGTGTTCGGCAAGCAGTTCGGCTGTCTTGGTAACACTGACGTCACCTGTTACCGTAAAAACCGGTTTCGAAGCAACCTGCCCTGCCTTTTCTGCCGGTGGAAGGTATCTATTCAAATAACTGATCACCTGTTCTTTAACCAGGGTCGCTTCCACTGCTTTGTAGTTCGCCGAAACGGCTCGCGCATGCCCCTTTACCCCGAACGGGGCCAGGAGTTCCAGCAAATTCAGTTCACTACCCTGCGCCCGGGCCGCCAGATAAATACTTTCTGTCATCTGAACAATGATCATAGTCAGGTCGGCATCTTCAATCTCATCAAGAAGCTGCATTAAAACCGATGCACCCTTCACATATTCATCCATAACAATGGTGCTGATCAAGACGCGCCTCTGTTGTATTTCGTATAATTCACTGGACTTGATTAATTTTTCCAGCAGCCCCTTCTGAGCATCAGTGAGAGGAGAATGCAAGTATTCCGGAATGAGACTGGTGCAAAGGCCCTGGGTCCACAGATAAGCGACTGCGGCAGCATCCCGGCTGGTAGTTAAATCGTAGGTAAGGCACCCAGTGTCTTCGTAAATTCCCAGCACCAATAACGTCGATTCCAAATTGGTCAACGATATATCCTTGCTTCTGATTTCTTCCACTAACAGGGTGGTTGTTGCCCCCACCGGCTCTACTTTGACTAAATGACCATCCATGTCATCGTCGCCAGGTGGGTGATGATCGTAAATAGTGATGTGTTTTGCTTGTTCGAGAAGATAAGCCAGGGGGCCAAGACGTATATTCTTCCTGGTATCTACTACTACCACCGCGTCCGGGATCTCGTCAATCTCTTTTGGGTCGATCAAGGGAAGCAAGTCGCGGTAAAGGTTGACGAAAGAGCGCACATTCGGCTGAAGCGGCTCCGGCATGACAATCACGCTGCCGGGATACAATTTGGCAGCGGCAACAGCTGAGGCCAGCGCGTCAAAATCGCCATTTTCGTGAGTTATGATCAAATGCAAAGGTAAACCACCACTATCTTCGGGAATTGGAACATATATGCCCTCTCATTATAGCACTTAAGCGAAAGCTTGCTTGACGCGCTGCAGCGCCGATCGTGTCAAGACACTGTAGGTTTTTTGCAGAACCTCGATCCACTCAAACTACTCCTTGTTCATTCAATCCCTTTAAAGCCATCCGGGTCAAGTTATTAACCCCGTGGAATAGTGGAACGTTGTATAAATACTCTTTGCCGAGCAGTCTTTTTTGCTGTAAGCACTTCAACTCCATTTGGATTTCTTCTTTGATCTCAACGATGAGGCAACTTTGGTGCAGTGAAGCCAAATAATGGTCGCTGACTGATTCACAATTTGCTCGAACAGCGCGCATCGCGCACACTCTACGCCATCGGACAACTGCTTATCCTGTCGGCCAGATGGGGCGTAATCCCTACTTGCTCATCCACCAGGTAGGCATAGCGTTTACTTTCTTTGTGACGGTGGTAGTTCCGCTTGTAGGCCATTTGCCCAAACCGGGTTGATATCTCTTTGTGATCTTTTTTGCGGACTACTTCCCAGTCCCGCTTCCTGTCTGCACTGGTGCTGAGTTTCTGGACAAGGGTTTTTAAAACTACGGCCAGCAAATCACAACACAGGCTGTCCAGCTTTTCCTTCAGTTGGGCCTCAAAGTTCCGATAGTCATTCGCACCTTCTAATACTTTTAAAATGTCTTCTGTTACCGAAACGACTTTTTCCGCCACTAAACAAATTATATCCATGAGGAACCTCAGGCCTCCTTTTATGGGGGTATTCGTTCACGAGCGAATGTGAGGTTCCTCATTTACTTCTTACGAAGAACAATCCTCCAAAACCCTACAGCAACCCTACACTAACAATATTTTACCAGAATTAGCAGATTTAAACCATATTGGGCGGGTGGTTTTAACTATTACGGCGCCGGCGGGGCTCAATCCTGCTCCGACCCATTCACGCGCTGCTTAGCAGCAGCGCCCTGGTCTGTCCCCGCCTCTTCCCGGTATCTTCACCAGGGTATCACAGGGGAATGGAAAGAAGTGATACCCTGCCCGAGGCAGGGTAAACCTTTAACAACAAAATGGTATCGGCCAACCCGGGCCCGGCCGGCAGGCACCACCTGGCCATTCACCAACATCGATACCGTAAATCAAAAAAGTAATGCGATCAGAAATAATATTCGTTACCGGGTGCTCAGCGTCTGCGGCATGCCGCCGAAAGATATCGTCCTGGTCAAATCCGGCACCCTGCCGAAAACAAGCTCCGGCAAGCTGCAGCTCTCATTAAGCCGGCAACAGCACATCGAAAACAAGCTGCAACCGGCCGAGGAGTAAAACAGCTCATTCGCTTCAAGCGAATATCAACCTTTCTTCCCTCGGTTCTGGAACTTTGTCGCCAAACTCATTAGCTGTATCGATCCAAAGTTGAATCGCTTCCTTGACATTTTTTAATGTGTCTTCCAAGGTGTCTCCATGAGCCATACAACCTAAAAGCTCAGGAACTTCGGCGATAAAGGCTGCATCTTCTCTGCTCCAATAAATGATAATTTCATACTTATACATCGATCTCCCCCCCAAGTTTGTACTTCACAATTAGATTTCTGACCTGCTTAACCTGGTAAGGTTTAGCCTTGTTCCCGGATTTTTGCAGATTTATTTTATCAACGATGCCTTCTTTTCGAAAAATATTATGGCTGCCTCTTATTCGCAAATCAAAACCAAAACTTATTAACAAATTGCATAGATCATCAAAGTCAATGTTCGAATCCGCTGTTCCACTTAGAATTCTGAGTATAAGTCTTTTGCCTTTATTCATTTCAAATTCCTTTAGATACTAGTCTAAAAATCCCTGGGTGATTCCATCTCACTCTGATTATAATACCTGATAAACTCGTTGTTTGCTATAAATTATTCTAAGATCGTGTCAAGACACTGACAGTAACTTTACACTAACTGCAGCGCCTGGCCCTGGTGACGGTCGAGCCGGCCCCGGAGAGGCACTCAGCGCTACTTTTCGGGACTGTGATAACACCCCCGAGCTTTACCATATAAACGAAGTACCGTGCTCCAGGGGTTTGCAATTCAGCCATTGGGCTGCACTGGCACCCAGATCGGCAAATGTCGGCAGTGTGCCCAGGGCTCTGTTTTGCACCAGTGCAGGTCCCCAGGCCAAAACAGGCACATATTCCCGGGTATGATCGGTGGTCGGAAAAGTAGGGTCACAACCGTGATCGGCAGTAATAAAAAGAAGGTCGCCGCTCTGCAGCATATTCTTTAGCCGGGCCAGATTCTGATCAAAGTGCTCCAACGCCTTTGCAAAACCGCTGCTATCATTGCGATGCCCGTACAACGTATCGAAATCGCCAAATGTGGCCCAGATCAGGCCGCTGGAAATATTTTTGATCAGATAACTCAGGCTTGCCGCCACAGCTTCGTTATTGCCGCCGGGCTGATAAACGGTAACACCACGATGGTTAAAAATATCGGATACCTTGCCGATAACTGCCACCGGATAACCCTCTTCCCTGACCCGATCCAGAAGAGTCGGCCCGGGAGGCGATAAAGAAAAATCGCGTCGTCCCGCTGTACGCAGGAAGCTGCCCTTTACCCCTCCGAAAGGTCGTGCTATAACACGCCCCAGCGCATGTTCTCCGGTAAGAATTTTCCGCGCCTCGGTACACCAATCATAAAGCAGCTCTAAAGGTACTATTTTTTCATGAGCTGCAATCTGGAAAACGCTATCGGCAGAGGTATAGACAATCGGGTACCCGGTTGCCATATGCAGTTCGCCCAAATCTTCTATGATTTCGGTACCGGACGCAACGGTATTGCCAAGAATGTCACGCTTGATCGCTTGTCTGAAAAGATCTGTGATTTCAGCGGGGAAGCCCCGGGGGTAAACCGGAAAAGGTTTCTTTAAAACATGACCGGCCAATTCCCAATGGCCACTTGTCGTATCCTTGCCTGGCGATTGTGGTGCCATACGGCCATAACAACACGCGCCATATGGCGGGGCAGGAGCGGTGTT
>DATIKA010000222.1:0-1648 GCA_035478055.1 Candidatus Limnocylindrales bacterium
CGCACCGGATTTTCACCGGCTTCCCTTTTCAGTCTAGCGACACCTGAAATGCTCGTATGCGTTTATCGAATTTATTATAACATTGCATCAGGAACGTGTCAATCCATGGTGAGATATTGGGCACGGCAAAAGCATGTATCCTTTTTCTTCCAGAACTCTGCTGAGAGAGATCGCAATAATCATTTCATCGCGCCTAAAATATCAGCGCTATGTGTGGCCACCGAGACTTACTGAATAACTGATCTTTTGCAAGTTTACTGGGAAAACATGCTAAATTAAAAGGAAACGTGGCCATACACCGCGAAAAGAGTAGTTGGCAAACATAAATTTTTCGGGAGGCGTGGACCATGTTCCTCTGTAAACCCAGTATAGCGCATCAAATAAGGATCTGACAAGAGTTGGCAAGACCAGTTTGAAAAACTCATGAAGCGGTTTAACTTTTATCTTAGCCGGCCCCAGCAGCATCATTTTCGGCACCTGATCACCACCATGATTCTGTGGGTTGGCGTGCACACCATATCCCAGCTCAGCCAGGTGCAAAGGCACCTTTGGGACCGGGACCAAAGCAATATCAACCGGTTCATCAACCGGGCACACTGGCAGGCGGAATGGCTGCGAAAAATTAGGTGGCAGTGGGTAAGAGAGCAGATCCGAGCCGTACTTCCTACCCTGTGTCTGGCAAAACCGGAAGCCCCCGTTACAGGCTATCTGGTTATCGACGATACGGTGGTAAAGAAGACTGGCAAAAAGATGGCGGGTCTCGGTTGGCACTATTGTCATAGCGAAGGGCGCAAAGTTTGGGGCCACTGTTATGTCACCGCCTTATACGTTATTGCCGGTTTTGCCTACCCGGTGCAGACGCTGCTCTACCAGCAGCGAGCTACCTGCGATACGCAAGGTATCAAGTTCTGCTCCAAACTTGAGCTTGCCGCGTCTATTATTCGTAGCTTCCAGCCGGTGCCCGGAACCAGAACCGTGGTGCTCTTTGACAGTTGGTATTCCAGTGAGGCCGTGATCAAGGCCGCCCTTTCCCGGGGTTTCAAGGTCGCCTGCGCCTTAAAAAGCAACCGGGTAGTGGGCAAATCTTCCGGCTCCGGCCGGGTGAAAGGCTCCTCTTTAAAGAACCTAGCCGCTCAAAGCACCATGGAAGTTCACCTCGTGACCGTGAACAACCACACCTATTCTGGTCCGGCGGTTAGAAGGTCAACTCAAAGGAGGCTTAAAAGCCAGCATCTTGATCACGAATGCTCCGGAACAGGGTGACCCAAGTTTCTGGCACACTTTCATCCCGGGGATGAAGCGGTGCCCCTTTCGAGCTAGGAGATATTGGCCCATTGCGCAAACCGCTGGCCCATCGAGACCTTTCACCGCAATGCCAAGCAACTTTTGGGCTTCAACCGCTACCGGCTGCGGACAACCGCAGGCATCAAACGGTACCTGGAAGTATTACTCATGGCCTATACCGTTATCGAAAACCGTCGCGGCCTTCTTGCCCTGAAAGAACCAGGCCTTCCACCGCCTACGCTTGGCGAAGTGTGCCGCCTTGAGCAAAGCGAATCGCAGGCAGGTTTTGTGCTCTGGGTTTACGACCAGTTTCAGCGGGGCAGTCCCGTTGAAACAGTCTGCCGCCGAATAGCTGGATATTATG